>JANMWU010000646.1:0-2265 GCA_031380785.1 Gemmatimonadaceae bacterium | reverse complement strand
TGGAGACCATCGCCGCACCGCGACCTCTGATCGTCGGCATGGCCGATGTGAAGGTGACCGACAGGCCGGACGAGTCGCTCATCACGTACGCACTTGGCAGCTGCCTCGGAATCGTCGTGCACGATGCCGTCGCGCACGTCGACGACAGCGCAGTGATGCGGACGATGATCCGGCGCACACTGTCGCTCTGTGGTCTGGCGCTCGGAGAGGTGTACGAGGCCGCCAAGGGCGTCGAGGCGCTCGACCGGCTTGGCGAACACTGGGTCGACCTTGCGCCGCTCGACGTCAACATGCCGGTGATGGACGGCGAGGAACTGCTGATACGCATTCGCGAGAGCGAAGAATGGCGCGCGCTGGCTGAGAACATGCTTGGCGCATCGGCCGCCCCCGACGTACAGCTGCAACGCGATGCGCTTGGTGAGCTTGCGAATGTCGTGACGGGCAACGCGTGATCAAGGTGCTTGTCGTGGATGACTCGGCACTGGTGCGAAAGCTCCTGCGCTCCGAACTGTCGCGTTACGACGATATCTCAGTCGTCGGTACGGCGGTTGATCCGTACGAAGCGCGCGAGAAGATCATTGCACTCTCGCCCGACGTCATCACGCTCGACATCGAGATGCCGCGTATGGATGGTCTCTCGTTTCTCGTGAAGCTGATGAAGCACTACCCGATACCGGTGATCATCGTCAGCTCGCTGACGCCGGCCAACAGCGATGCGGCCATTCGCGCGCTGTCGCTTGGCGCGGTGGATGTGATTGCAAAGCCTGGTTCGGCGGCCACGGTACCCGACGTCTCGCGACAACTGTCGCAGAGTATTCGCGCTGCGTCCCGCGCACGGGTCAGCAAGCGTATCGAGACTGCGACCAGCACCACCGCCAGTCTTCGCCCGCCGCCGGCGTTGGCCGGACTGAGCATGATGCACAAGGTGATCGCACTCGGCGCATCAACCGGTGGAACGCAGGCGCTCGAAGCGGTGCTGAAAGCGTTGCCGGCGAACATGCCCGGCATCGTTGTCTGCCCGCACATGCCGGCGCGATTCACAACCTCGTTTGCGCGGCGCCTGAACGCGGCGTGCGACCTCGAGATCCGCGAAGCAAGCGACGGTGACGCCGTGCTCCCGGGGGTCGTGCTGCTGGCGCCGGGCGACCTTCACATGATGCTTACGCTGTCCGGCGCACAGTACGAAGTGCGCGTCAAGGATGGGCCGCGCGTCCATCATCAGCGTCCGGCTGTGGACGTACTCTTCTCGAGCGTTGCGAAATACGCCGGCCGCAACGCAATCGGCGCCATCTTCACCGGCATGGGGTCCGACGGCGCAAAGGGCCTGCTCCGGATGCGCGACGCCGGTGCGCACACCATCGCGCAGAATGAGGAGACCTGCGTGGTCTTCGGCATGCCGCGCGAGGCGATTAAGCTCGGCGCGGCCGCCGAAGTCCTGCCACTCGGCGACATTGCGCTCGCGCTCCAGCATGCGGCGGTGAACGCCGGTCACAGCGGCCGGACCGCGATAGATTTCGCTGATGTCGGAACTCTCTCTTGAAGGACACCTGCACCGCCGATGTGGCGGGCACTACGCGCTGGCGGTCGAGGAAGTCACCATCCGCCTCAGCGGCATGACTGCGCGCGTTGACCGGGCGATGTATAAATGCAACAAGTGCGGTGACCGTCAGCACACCGTCGGGCAACGCGAGGAGGCCGAACGCGAAGCCATCCTCACCATGCGCACTCATCATGATCTCCTGACAGCGAAGCAGATCCGCCATTTTCGCGAATCGATTGGGCTGAACCCCGCACAGCTTGGCGAGCTGCTGCATGGGCTGCCGAAAGGCATCGTCGAGGGATGGGAAAAGGGCCGCTACCTGCAGAGCCCGACGGTAGACCAGTTGCTGCGGTCGCTCCGCGATCCTGAAGAGCGCGAGCGCCGCGCCGCCCGCGCCGGCCTTGCACTGCCTCCAACGCCGGGCACCCTCGCACCCCAATCTGCGGCGCCGGCAGATGAAAGCGGCGGCGAGACACACACAACGCAACCGCAACCCGAACAGCTGACGGGCAGCGTTCAGGCATAGGCAAACAGGACGCGCGCGCGATCGCCGCAGTGCCTGATCTACCTACTCCGTCCCAAGCGCGATGCCGCAGTTTGTCCGACGAAGTCCTATGCCTGTGTCAGCTCGGGCGCTGTTCGACTGGCATGCGCAACCCGGCGCGTTTGAGCGGCTGACGCCAGCCTGGCAGCCATCGCGCGTACTGTCGCGCTCCGGCGTTGGT
>JANMWU010000609.1:0-5265 GCA_031380785.1 Gemmatimonadaceae bacterium | reverse complement strand
AGCAGCGCGTTGACGGCGAATACAATCCACATCGAGCCGACCGACGCGCTGAGCGTGACGGTCTGCGACCTGAGCGATCGCGTGACGTTGCGCGATGTCCGAACGACAGCGGTTTTCATGCGACGTGTCTCAGTTGCCGGTCAGAAGGTGTATTCGAACACGTACGAGTGCTGCTTGCCATCGATAATGATCTGCATCGTGCCCGTGAGTCCGGCCAGCGCGTCGGTACCGCTGTCGGGGACCACCGTGATCACCAGCGACTGCGCACCGCGCGACATGATGCCGGTGTGCTGCAGCACGAAATCGCCGCGGTGACCGCCGAGTGTACCCGTCACTTTTTCGATCGCCGAGTACGCAGCAGAGCCCTTCACAGTACCCATGCCAGTGATCATCTGGCCCTTGCTGGTCGCAACGAGCTCACCGCTGAACTGCTTGTCGATCGTCATGCGACCAAGCGTCGCCGCGTCGGTGTAGTCATCCACCGGCATCGGCGTGATCTTGACCTCAAAGGTACCGCGCGCGCTCGACATCACGACTCTCCGTATGCTGCCGTCTATGTTCGCGCGCGTCGCCGGCAGGTGAAGCAACACGGGCTCTCTCTCCGTTCATCGAATTTCTGCCCGGCATGTTTCCGGAGCATCGTTTCAGTTCTACGAATTCCGCTACTGCATGTTTCCGGAGCGGGCGCTCACCTGAATTTCGCGCTGAGGCGTCATAGCGCCGCGCGATCGCCAGCCGTCGACGGTGCCGGCAGGAGCTGCGCCACTGCGTCCGGCCAGTCCACCACGCGCCGGAATCGCGTTTCGTTCGCGTTGTGCGCGGCCGAGAAGATGATCGGTGTGCCGCGGAACCGGATCAGCTGATATGGACTGTCGTCGATCAGATAGTCGGCGCCGATGACACTCTTGTCGCCACAGAAAATGCAGCGCGACGGCGGAATGATAGGAAAATATTCACGCAGCCACTCGAATTTAGCGTTGAAGCTCACCGGATGCTCCATCGCCGCGCTCGCAACGAATATTTCATACCGTTCCGACAGCGCCACCACCGCCTGCACCGCGCCCGGCATCAGCGGAATGTCACGAAAGAACGTCGGATCGTTGATATGCTCATGGATCCGCACCCTGTGCGCCTCCGGTACCACCCGTGAGAGATGTGTACCATACAGCCTGTCTGCGCCCGGTCCGGGACCGAAATCCCGCTCGTGCCACGCCAGCTGGTGCGCCGCGGTGTCGGCAAGCACTTCATCCATGTCGATCGCAATGCGTTGCAAAACTCCTCTCTCCGTTATCAGCTGCGGCGTCGCTGCTGTATCTGCGCATTCTCCCGCTCCGACTCTGCGATCGCTCGCTCGATGCGCCGGTCAGGCACGAGCCAGAGCAGTGCCACGAGGATGTACAATGCGAGAGCCAGAGGGGGAATCCACCATGCTATCACGACCCCCGTTGCGTACAGGCCGAACGGAATAAGACCCTTCACATCGCGGCCCGTGGCTTTCTGGAGCAGGGAATCCTCGCCCTGCGACCTGATGATGACTTCCTGCAGAATCTTGTACGCCGCGCCGGACATCAGCAGTACCAGTCCGTAGAGCGACATCGGCGCAGCCGCGAGATGATTCTCACCCAGCCACGCGGTGGTGAATGGCAGCAGCGACAACCAGAACAGCAGATGCAGGTTGGCCCAGAGCATGCCGCCGGTGACGTGGCGAACTGTGTGCAGCATGTGATGATGATTGTTCCAGTAGATGCCGATGTTCACGAAACTCAGTACGTAGCTGAGAAACACCGGCAGCACGGGGCGCAGCGACTCGAGATCCTCGCCATGCGGCACCTTCAGTTCGAGCACCATGATAGTGATGATGATCGCGAGCACGCCGTCGCTGAAGGCTTCGAACCTGCCTTTCCCCATGCCATGTTCTCCGGCGCTCACAGGAATTTCCGGTTGGCGATCGCGGCGACGGCGGCAGGCACGCCAAAGCTCAGGGCTGCGATCGGCCACTCTTCGCGCAGCGTGTATCCGGCTTGCGCAACGCCAACCCAGAGGTTGGTGGCGGTGGCAAGCAACCAGAAGGTGACGAACGCAAGTGTCGAGTCGGCAACGGCCGTGCCGCCCGGTTTGCCAAAGTGTCGCGCAAGCGCGATGCCTATAGCCCAGATCGCGAGACCACTGATGATGATGATTGCCGTGCGCATGCCGTTCTCCGCTGAGTGCCCGAACCGCGCTCGTCGGTATTCAAGCGGGACCGCAGCCGGCGCGCCACTGCCCCAACGGACGGGGAATCACACAAACACAAACGCACGACCATCGGGTGGAATGGCCGTGCGCAATTGGTGCGGGTCGATCAGGGAAGCTGAGGCTCCCAATGATTTACGATCAGCTGGCGGTACGGAACCTGATCGGCGTGGCCGAATTCGTGTCGGTGCGGGGCGCAGACTGATCCGGCGCGCGCCAGAGCACGAACACCTTTTCCACCGTGCAAGCCATCGCGTCGACGAACGCCTGACTGTCGAATTCGCTCAGCCGCAGATGCAGCTCGGAAAGAATGCCTGACTCGACGGCCAGGCTGTGCGGGACGATCACGCCATCATTCGTCCGACCGCGCAGCACCAGATACACGTCGTCAAGTTCCGCATCATCAGGGGCCGTCACCACCGCAACTTCTCGCAGGTCCGACCACGACACCGCTTCGTGCATCCCCGCCTGATTGAAGCGACGCACGCCCCATGGCGAGATGTCCAGTGATTCCGGATCGACGTCACGCTCGACACCGGGCAAGAAGGGTTTGATGAGCACGAGGGTTGCCGCGAAACTGCACGCGAGCAGCAGGAACCAACCAGCGGAATCACCGCTGCGAATGATCAGCAAACCACCGACTGCGAGGACGGCTGCCTCTGCAATCGTGATTGCATCTGTTCGTGATTTTTGAAGTACCATGGCCCTCTCCTGGTCGCACAGCATCGTCGCTGTGGACGCAATTCCAGTCTGCCGCCGGGTATCTCCCGGGGCTGATCCAATGGGGACTTCCAGACACTTTCTTATACTGCACTACTAAGTCGTACGTTGCACGTTCGGGGCCAGTTCCTCGCCGACCTCAGCCGTAAAAGTTGTTCAGAGCTTGAGGTCGTTTGATCAGACTCGAACGCGCGTCCGACAATTTTGAACCGGCACACACGAGAATGGGATCCCTTCTTGCAACTTCAGATATCTTGTGAAAACTTTCACAAGCGCCGAATACGCCGCGCCGCGAACCCGCGAGACGCGCCCGGTGCTTGCTCTGCAGGGAGAACCAGCATGCCAAGCCAGGCTGAACCGAACACGAGTACGCGGATCACCAGCACTCACGCTCGCGACCCGCGCCCACACGTTCTCATCGTCGGCGGCGGCTTTGCCGGAATCTCCACGGCACGTCACCTCGCCAAGGCTGACGTCCGCATCACACTGATCGATCGCACCAATCACCACCTCTTTCAGCCGCTGTTGTATCAGGTCGCGATGGCCGTGCTCAACCCCGCGGATATCACCGTCCCCATCCGCTGGCTGCTGCGGCATCAGACGAACGTGACGGTGCTGATGGCCAGCGTCGATGCAATCGATATCGAACACCGCACGCTGTCGCTCGACGAAGGCACGACATCGGTTGAATGGGACTACCTCGTGCTGGCCACCGGCGCGCGACACGCCTACTTCGGTCATCCGGACTGGGAAGCGAATGCGCCGGGCCTCAAGAACATCGAAGACGCGCTGGAACTGCGTCGCCGCTTTCTGCTCAGTTTCGAGGCGGCGGAACGCGCCAGTGCTGCCGGCGAACGCGATGCGCTGCTCACATTCGTCATCGTTGGTGGCGGACCCACCGGCGTCGAACTGGCTGGTATGATTCCGGAAATCACGAAGAAAGCGATGAAGCACGACTTCCGTCGCATCGATCCGGGATCAGCGCGTGTCATTCTGCTCGAGGGCGGACCACGCATTCTGCCGCAGTTTCCGGAGTCACTCAGCGCGCGTGCACGGCGCGACCTCGCTCAACTCGGCGTCGACGTGCGCACCAGCACCGTTGTGACATCGGTTGACGATGAAGGTGTCACACTCGCAAGCGGTGAACGCATTCTCGCGCACACCGTGTTCTGGGGAGCCGGCAATCAGGCATCACCACTCGGCACGCAACTTGGCGTGCCGGTCGACCGCGCCGGGCGGGTGATCGTGGAAGCGGACCTCTCGGTGCCGGGGCACGATAACGTCTTCGCCGTCGGCGACGTCGCGGCGGTGACGATGGCGGATGGCAAGCCGGTACCGGCTGTTGCACCGGCGGCGAATCAGATGGGCGAACATACCGCGCGGAGTATTCTCAACGATCTGCGTCGGACGGCACGCACGCCGTTCGCGTATTTCAACAAGGGCGACCTGGCAACCATCGGCCGCAATCGCGCCGTGGCGGCAATCGGGAAGGTGAAGTTGCAGGGCATTGTCGCATGGCTGGCGTGGCTCTTCATCCACATCCTGTATCTGGCGGGCTTCCGCAACCGTCTCACGGTGTTGGTGCAATGGGCGTATCAGTACTTTACGTATCAGCGCGGCGTCCGCCTTATCACGGGTACCACCGCGCACCGGTTGCTCGCCACAAGTCGTGAGCACGAAAAAGTACGGTCAGCTGAGCGAAAATCGGGACGCGACGCGGCCTGACGTACCACCGTGGGCGCACCGGTGTCGGTGTCGCCACGCAATTCGGGGAAGGTCAGAGCTGCGCCGCCATGTATCCTGAGCGCGCCACACCGGATAACCGGCGCGGCGTGTTGACCTGACAGGACCGCTCCGGTAGCCTCACCGTATGGCGATGCCTCGCACGACGCCCTTCCTCGCGGATCCGTTGTCGTCACCGGAATCGACGGTGGCACGACTGGAGCACATCTTCGATGCGCTTCCGCTGGCGGTCGCCGAGTTCGACGCCGATCTGCTGCTGATGCGGGCGAATCTGCGATATCGCACTCTCATTGGTGCGCTGGTGCCGGCGGGCTGGCGGCCAACCGCCTACGACGCATTTCCAAATGCGCTGGCCGATCTAAGCGATGAGATCGACGCCGCCACGATCAGGCAGGAGTCGCGCACACGACGCGTCGCATTCCGGAACACGGCCAGCGCGCTGCAGATGGTGGAGCTGACTTTCGTGCCGCTCTCGTCGGGCGGGCTGCTGATCGTCGGCACCGAAGTGACGGAGATCGAAGGACTGCGACAGGCGCTCGCGCGCAGTGTGGCGCAGCTGGAAGCGATCTT
>JANMWU010000607.1:0-2531 GCA_031380785.1 Gemmatimonadaceae bacterium | reverse complement strand
TGAGGCGTTCGCGCCTGTCCCTGATACGAACAAGATTCCACGATAGGGGCCCGTCGCGCATTTGGACAGAGCGGGCGCGGTTTCCACCGCATCTCCGCGGAGCGAACAGTTGCGCATCAACGGGCGCAAGGCGGCCGATATTCTCCCGAGGCGCCGCCAAGTTCTTTCGGGTTGGATTGATGTGTGTGCTGCTGATCGTCCGTCGATCCGTCGCTTACTTTCTGGCGAACGGTCAATGCGCCACTTCCCATAACTCGCCGCCCGATGATTCTCGATGCCAGGAGCGGACTGCTCATCACACTTGGCGTCGTTGGCGCCTTCCATCTGGTTTCGATCGGAAGGGTTGTCGTTAAGGCTCGGCGTGATGCGAGCGTCGGCGTCCCGGGCCCGACAGCCATCGCCATCGGCTTCGTCACCAACTTCTTCGATACGCTCGGCATTGGTTCGTTCGCCCCGACAACGGCGGCGTTCCGGTTCTTCAAGACGGTGCCTGATGATCGCATTCCAGGCACGTTGAATGTAGGCCACACCATTCCAACGATGATTGAGGCCGCCATCTTCATTCAGGTTGTGCAAGTTGATCCAACGACGCTCATTTCAATGCTGGTGGCAGCGGTGCTCGGCGCATGGCTCGGTGCTGGCGTCGTGTCGCGGTGGCCGCGGCGTCAGATCCAATTCGGAATGGGCATCTGCCTCTTCGTCGCGGCGCTGCTGCTGCTCGCGAAAGTGCTCGGCATCGCACCAGGTGCCGGGGTGGCGTCCGGCGTCACCGGCACAAAGCTCGTTGTCGCAGTCGGTGCGAATTTCATTCTCGGTGCCCTGATGACGCTCGGCATCGGGCTCTACGGGCCATGCCTGATTCTTGTCAGCTTGCTTGGCATGAATCCGAAGGCGGCATTTCCTATCATGATGGGCTCCTGCGCATTCCTGATGCCCATTGCGAGCGCGCGGTTCACGAGGACGCGCCGCTTCGATCTCAAGGCGTCACTGGGCCTGATCATCGGTGGCGCGCCGGCGGTACTGATCGGGGCACTGATCGTGAAGTCGCTGCCACTCACTCAGGTGATCTGGCTGGTGGTGGCCGTTGTGCTCTACACGTCGGTGACGATGCTGAGAGCCTCGCGGGTAGCTGACGCGCCGGTTGCTGTAGCCGAGACAGTCTGAGCGCCTGCATCCGACGCGCAGACGTGATCGTCAGCTACGGTCGCTCGGCCTCGAGGATTTCCTCGACTTCGTCGCTTCCAGTGTCAATCTCTTTTTTTCCTTCGTCGAGTCCATCCTCATCGTCGCTGCCACCCCGGAATCCATCGGTCAGGTGATCGCGCGATGCATTGTCGAACAGCGCCACGAGATCATCGTCGGTACCGCTCGCGCGACCGGTCAGCTCTTCCGGAAGCGGTATGCGACCTTCAAGCTCCGGCGTTTCCGGACGGCGTGTGCCACCGTCGGCGTGGGAGCTGGCGAGCGGATCAATTTTCGCGTGCTTGTCGCGTGCTTTTGTCATGTAGACTCCGTGGTGAAATGTCTGGCTTCGAGGCGCATGAAGTCAACGATGGGCATCAACGTCGTCGCGCACAATACACCCGAAGATCACACCATGTTGCTTTCACACGGAGCGCAAAATCCGGACCTGATGACGGACATTGTCGCTCAGCACGCTTGCGCTGTCATACTTCGCCGCGGGCACGGTGGCCCTTCGCGCGCGCGATCAGGGCGGAACGACCACCGTCGCCAGCGTGAACGTCTGCGTGTTCTGGTACCGCGCTCCGGCGGAAGTCAATCCGCCCGATGCACCGCCCTTCGGATCGACGCGACTGACCTGTACCGTGTACGGCTGTCCCGCGACGAGCGGTTTCGCCGCGAGATCCACCGCGCCGCCGACGGGACTCGTGGTGCCGTACTCGATGCCCGACTTGAGAGAATTCTGTCCGGTTCCGGTGATGGACCACATCAGCAACTCGGAGAATCCGTTGGCGACGGTGCCCTTGTACACGCGCACCTGCTGCGCGCCCGCCGGCTCCCACGCAATGACGACCAGCGGTACCGCGATCACGGGCGTGATCGTGATGACCGGGACCTGTGAGTTGTCGAACGCGTCGCCGCCGCAGGCGAGCAATCCCGCCAGGAGCGGAAGCAAGCGTGTGGCGCGGCCGGGGAAACGAGGCATCTTCATGACTGAAACCTAGTGTAGTCTCAAACCGGAATTGCCCGCGCAGACTGCTTCTCGTACCCCGTGCAAGACGTATTTTGGTCACAGGCTCGTTCGCCAAAGCTTTTACGCCGTAACCCTCGACCAACGCGCAATGCACACCCGCGACTTCATCCGCACCGTCGGCGCCTCCACCATCGCCGCGCTGCTCGGCGAGAATCTGTGGGCCCGGTACGAGCCGATGCCCGCGGCGCAGCTGGCGCAGGACGAGGAATTCTGGACTGCGCTGCGCGCGAAGTACCGCCTCAAGCCCGACTACATCAATCTCGAGCATGGCTTCTACTCGATTCAGTCCACCGAGGTGCTCGAGGCGTTCATCGCC
>JANMWU010000562.1:0-11044 GCA_031380785.1 Gemmatimonadaceae bacterium | reverse complement strand
TGCCCGGGTGGCGGAAATGGTGAGACGCGGGGGACTTAAAATCCCCTGACCGCAAGGTCGTGTGGGTTCGATTCCCACCCCGGGTATCTGACGGTCTGTTGAACTACTTTGCGCGCATGACCGACGTTCTCGCGCTCGCCTCGGAATTGCTCGCCATCCACTCGCCGTCAGGCGGCGAAGGTCCTGCCATCGATTTCGTGAGCCGCTGGCTCCTCGCCAAGGGCTGGAATGTCCATGTGCAGGAAGTCACGCCCGGCCGCGGCAACGTCTGGGCGTCGCGCAAGGGTGGCGGCGTCACCATGTCGACCCATCTGGATGTCGTCCCGCCTTACATATCGCCGCGACTTGAGGGCGACAAACTCTTCGGCCGCGGCTCCTGCGACGCAAAGGGAATCGCAGCTGCGATGATGGTGGCGGCGGAGCGACTGGCCGCCGAGGGTGAGGAGCGGGTCGATCTCCTGTTCGTCGTCGGCGAGGAAAAAGGATCCGACGGCGCGCGCGCCGCGAACCATCTGCCCGCCACCAGTCGCTTCCTCATCAACGGTGAGCCAACGGAAAGCATCCTCGCATCGGGCTGCAAAGGCTCAATGCGCGTCACGGTTCGTACCCGCGGTCGCGACGCGCATTCGGCGTATCCGCAACTCGGCATCTCGGCCATCGAGCCGATGCTGAAGTTGCTGCCCACCGTGCATGCACTTCCGCTGCCCAGGGATGACGTGCTGGGAGAGACGACCGTGAACATTGGCGTCATTCGCGGCGGCACTGAAGCCAACATCATTCCCGGCGCGTGTGAGGCAGAACTGATGTTCCGTCTCGTCAGTGATCCCGCACCGCTGCGTGCTGCGATCGAAGCGTGGGTGAACGGCATTGCGACGCTGGAGTGGGGCTCGTATATCCCGGCGCAGCACTTCCATACGGTGCCAGGCTTCGAGGCGAGACCGGTGTCGTACACATCCGATATTCCGCTGCTACCGCGCTGGGGCACGCCGCTGCTCTTTGGCCCAGGCTCGATTCATGTCGCGCATACCGATCACGAGTTCGTGTCGGCGTCTGAACTGCGCACCAGTGTCGAGACGTACATGGCACTCACTCGAACACTGCTGGGATCGTAGCCGATGGTCGCGCATCCATTCAGCGGCCAGCGACAACCCGTCGCGATCCTTGGCGCCACCGGCATGGTCGGCCAGACCTTCGTTCGGCTGCTGGCCAATCATCCGTGGTTCCGCGTCACGACGGTGGCCGCGTCGGAACGTTCTGCAGGCAAGACATACGCCGAGGCAACGCGTTGGCTCGACGGCGACATGCCAGACGCGGTGCGCGATCTGATCGTGCAGCCGTGTGATCCTGCAATCATCGCCGAGTCGGTTGTCTTTTCAGCGCTCGACAGCGGGCCGGCGCACGAGCTCGAGCCGGCGTTCGCCCGCCGTGGCGCCATCGTGCTCTCGAACGCGAAAAGCTATCGTATGGCGCCGGACGTGCCGCTCTTGATTCCGGAAATCAATGCCGACCACATTGCACTGATCGGCGTGCAGCGCGCGCTGCGCGGCTGGTCGGGCGCGATCGTCACAAACGCAAACTGCGCAACGATCGTGCTGGCGATGGCGCTTGCACCGCTGCACAAGGCGTTCGGGGCGCGCACGTTGTTCGTGGCCACCATGCAGGCGGTCAGCGGTGCCGGCTATCCCGGAGTGTCCGCACTCGATATTCTCGGCAACGTCGTCCCGTATATCGGCGACGAGGAGCCGAAGCTCGAGAGCGAGGGCCAGAAGATTCTCGGTACTCTCACCGGCCATGAGATCACGGCTGCACCGTTCGTCATCAGCGCACATACCAACCGCGTGGCGGTGGAGCACGGGCACACGGTGTGCATGTCGATCGCATTCGACGTGGCACCGACTCCGGACGCGGCGATGGATGTGTTACGCACGTGGAAAGGCGATGATGCGTCGCAGGGACTGCCGTCGTCGCCACCGATGCCACTGGTCGTGCACACTGCAGTCGATCGTCCGCAACCACGCCGCGACGTGCAGCGCGACGGTGGCATGAGCGTGCATGTCGGTCGCGTGCGCCGTGATCCGCAGTTTCATCTGCGGCTGGTGGCAATGGGCCATAACGTGATTCGCGGCGCTGCCGGTGCCTCGATCCAGAACGCCGAATTGCTGGCGGCCCGCGGCGTGATCCGCCCGGCATGATCATCAGCAAGTTCGGTGGCACGTCGGTCGCCGACGCCGCTGCCATCATGCGCACGGCGGAAATTGTGCGAAGTCGTCTCGACCGCCGGCCGGTTGTCGTGGTGTCGGCGCTCGCCGGCGTCACCAACGCGCTGCTCGGCATCGCGCACCAGGCCAGCGAGGGCAATTTCATCTCGGCGGTGTCGAGCGTGCAGGCGTTGCGCGATCGACATCTGGTCGAAGTGGATGCGCTCCTCGCTCAATCGGCAGAGCACCACGAGATCAGCGCTGAAGTCAGTGTGATCTTCGACGAACTGGCGTCGCTGTGTGAAGCGCTCTCGGTGCTGGGATTCATCACGCCGCGCAGTCTCGACGCCATTGCGGGCATGGGCGAGCGGGCGTCGTCAATGCTGATTGCGGCCGCATTCCGCGTGCGCGGGATCGATGCCGTGCACGTCGACGCGCGCAAGGTGATGATCACCGATTCGAACTTCGGCAAGGCAGAGCCGCAGGCCGAAGCGATCGCGATCGCAGCGCGTACGCTGGTCGCGCCGATTGTGCACGAGGGCAAGGTACCGGTGATGGGTGGCTACATCGGGTCGAGCGCCGACGGCATCACGACCACGCTGGGCCGTGGCGGGTCGGACTACAGCGCGTCGCTCGTCGGCGCTGCCTTGCAGGCCGGCTCGATCGAGATCTGGACCGATGTTGACGGCATGCTGACGGCCGATCCGAGAGTCGTGCCGATGGCGCGTCCGATCGAGCAGATTCGCTTCGACGAAGCCAGCGAGCTGGCCAGCTTCGGCGCCAAAGTGCTGCACCCTGCCACCATTGCGCCGGCGGTGCGGCTCGGGATACCTGTCTGGATCTACAACTCGCGGAATCCAGCTGGTCATGGCACCCGCATCACGTTCGATGCACCGCGGCGGGCAGTCACCGCGATCGCGGCCAAGCGCGACACCACGATTCTGCGCGTGGCCACCGGCAAGATGCTCTTCCAGCACGGTTTTCTGCGACGCGTGTTCGAACTCTTCGACCAGTATTCAGTGTCGGTCGACGTGGTAGCGACGAGCGAAGTCTCGGTGTCGGTGACGGTCGACGATTCCGCACCGCTCGACGTGCTGCTTGGTGCGTTACGACAGATCGGCGACGTGTCAATCGAGCGCCGCCGCGCAATCGTGAGCGTCGTTGGATCAGGAATCGCGGACGACGCCGATGCGATGGGTACCGTGCTGCGCGCGCTGGGCCATCGGCGCATTCACATGCTGTCGCTGAGCGCGAGCGCCATCAACCTCACGATTCTGCTCGATGACAGCGACGTGCCTGATGCGATGCGCGCCCTGCACGCCGCGCTGTTCGAGGGCAGCGCGTCGTGACGCTGCGAGTCGCAGTCATCGGCGTCGGTCGATTGGGACGCGAGATCGTCGCGCTGGCGCCGGAACGCGAGGTCGAAGTGGTTGGCCGCTTTGGCCGACATGACGTTCTCACCGCGGCAGCGCTTCGGGCGGCGGCGGCCGATGTTGCAATTGATGTGAGCATCGCCGAGGCTGTCGAGGCAAATGTCGAAGCGTGCCTTACCGCCGGAATCCCGGTCGTGATCGGCGTGACTGGCTGGCACGAAGCGACGACGCGGATTCTTGACCGCGTGGAAATGGCGCAGGGTGGGGTGCTCATCGCGCCCAATTTCAGCATCGGTGCCACGCTGTTCGAAGTGGTTGTCGCCGATGCCGCGCGACGCTTCTCCGCGTCGCTGGGCTTCGATGCCGCAATCGTCGAAACGCACCACGCCATGAAGAAAGATGCACCCTCTGGCACCGCGCGCGGTCTGGCCGCGACAGTGCGCCGGAGCCGCGGCGTCGACGTGTCCGTCACCAGCGTCCGCGTCGGCAAGGTGCCGGGAGTTCATACGCTGGTGCTCGACGCCGCGTTTGAGCAGGTCACTCTCACGCATGAGGCACGCGACCGGCGCGTGTTTGCTGACGGTGCACTGCTGGCGGCCAGATGGTTGCGCGGGCGTTTCGGATCCTTCACCATGACGGACGTCGTCCGCGATTTGACTGGGGATGCGCTATGAGCGATGTGGTCAACTCTCCGTTACGTGGTTGCGGCACAGCGATGATCACGCCGTTCACTGCATCCGGCGCGATCGACGAGTCGGCGCTGCGCGCTCTTGTCGAATGGCAGATCGCGGAAGGGATTGATTTTCTCGTGCCGTGCGGCTCGACTGGCGAAGCGGCGACGCTGGACAGCCAGGAACACCTGCGCGTGATTGCAATCACCGCCGAAGTGGCTGCTGGCCGCGTACCAGTGATCGGTGGCGCGGCATCGAACGACACGGTCAAGGCGATCGCGCTGTCGAAGGCCGTCATCGCTGCCGGTGCCACCCATTTACTGCATGCGTCGCCGGCGTACAGTCGACCGCCGCAACGCGGAATCGTCGCGCATTTCAAGGCCATTGCCGATGCGGTGAGTCGCCCTGTGGTCATGTACAACGTGCCGACACGCACCGCGAGCAACATGGACGCCGCCACCACGCTTGCCCTGGCAGCACATCCAAATATCGTGGCCATGAAAGAGGCCAGCGGCAACATTCCGCAGATCGAAGAGATTCTACGCCATCGACCAGAGGGCTTCTCGGTGCTTTCCGGCGATGACGCGGTGACGGTGCAGTTGATGACGCGCGGAGCGCTTGGCGTGATCTCGGTTGTATCGAATGCCGTGCCGCGCGCGATGTCATCTCTCACCGGTGCGCTGCTGCGCGCCGATTCCAACACCGGTCACATGTTCGACGGTCGCCTGAAAGCGCTGTATCGCGCCTCTGGCGTAGAGTCCAACCCGATTCCGATCAAGGCCGCGATGCATCTGCTTGGACGCGCTGAGAACGTGCTGCGCCTGCCGCTGGTGCCGCTGGCTGACGAGTATCTGGCGACGGTGCGCGACGCGCTCATTTCCGCAGGAGTGCTCGAACGATGATTGCACAGACACTCGGCGACGATATCCGCACCCTCGCCGCAACGCCGGCAGGTAGCACACTTCCTCCGAACGCTCGCGAAGTCGTCACGGCGCTGCTGGACGCGCTCGAGCGTGGTGAAGTGCGCGCCGCTGAGCGTGGCGCCGACGGTGAGTGGCGGGCAGTGCCGTGGGTCAAGCAGGGCATTCTGCTCGCGTTTCGCGTTGGTCAGGTCGTCGACCTGTCGCCGGACACTAAGCCGCGTGGTTTCAGTTTTCTCGATAAGGACACGATGCCGCCGCGCCAGTTCGCGCTCTCCGACGGCGTGCGCGTTGTGCCCGGTGGCAGCACCGTTCGCCGCGGCGCATTTCTGTCGCCGGGTGTCGTCTGTATGCCGCCGATGTATGTGAACGTCGGCAGCTGGGTTGGGGCCGGTACGATGATCGACTCGCATGCGCTCGTCGGCAGCTGTGCGCAGATCGGCGCGCGCGTTCATCTCAGCGCCGCGGCCCAGATCGGCGGCGTTCTCGAGCCGATCAACGCATCACCGGTCGTGATCGAGGATGACGTGATTGTCGGCGGCAATTGCGGAGTGTACGAGGGTACCGTGGTGCGTCAGGGCGCCGTGCTGGGCGCAGGCGTGGTGCTCACGCGCGGAACGCCGGTCTTCGACCTCGTGCATGAGCGCGTGTATCGCGGCAGCGCAACGCAGCCGCTGGTGATTCCGGCCGATGCGGTCGTCGTGCCTGGCGCACGCCGGATGCGCGGTGCGTATGCCGAGGCGGAAGGCCTGAGCTTGCAGACGCCGGTGATCGTGAAGTACCGCGATGACAAGACCGATCTCGCAACGACGCTGGAAGCATGGCTCCGCTGAGCGTCGTGCGAAATGTTTCGGTTCCGGGCGACAAGTCGCTCTCGCACCGCGCGTTGATGTTTGCTGCACTCGCCACGGGCGACAGTGTGCTGCGCGGCGTGCTTCCATCAGCGGATGTGATCTGCACGGCCGGCGTTCTCGCGACGCTGGGTGTCTCGCTGCCGGAACGTTGGAGTGCGGACGAGCCCTTGCATGTCGTGGGACTGGGCCGGCGCGGATTGCGTGCGCCGCGCGCGGATCTCGACTGCGGAAACAGCGGCACCACGGCGCGGCTGATGGCTGGCGTCGTCGCCGGTCATCCTTTCAGCGGCACCTTCGTCGGTGACACGAGTCTGAGCCGCCGTCCGATGCGCCGCATCGCGAGGCCACTGACGCAGATGGGCGCGTCGTTCCGGTTTTCATCCGACGACGGGTTGCCGATGACGGTGCTGGGTGGTGAACTCGGTGACATTGACTGGATCAGCCCGACCGCAAGCGCGCAGGTGAAGAGTGCGATCCTGCTCGCCGCGCTGGTCTCGGGGCACTCGGCGCGGGTCCAGGAACCGACCCGTTCCCGGGATCACACTGAGCGCATGCTCGCGTCGCTTGGCGCGCCGATCATTGTGACTGATGATGCAGTGTTGCTCGATCCGGTTGCTCAGCTGGCACCGCTCGACTTCGATGTTCCCGGCGACCCTTCGTCGGCGCTCTTTCTCATCGCATGGGCAGTACTGCGCGGACTGCCGCTGGAAATCACCAACGTCGGCGTGAACGAAACCCGCACCGGCGCCTTCGCAGTGCTGCAGCGCATGGGCGTCACGCTGACGCTCGTGAATGAGCACGAACTCGGCGGCGAGCCGGTTGCCGATGTTCATGTCGCGCCCGCTGCCGGTATTCGTGGCGTCGATATCGGCGGCAGCGAGATTCCGGCGCTGATCGATGAGTTGCCGATCCTCGCTTGCCTCGCCGCGCGCGCTGAGGGCGAAACGCGCATCACCGATGCCGGTGAGCTGCGCGTGAAAGAGAGCGATCGCATCGCTGCTGTGGTGGCCAATCTGCGTGCCGTTGGCGCCGATGCCGACGAGCTGCCTGCCGGCCTGGTTGTACGCGGCAACAGGCGCACGCTGCGCGGTCACGTCCTCACACACGCCGATCATCGGATCGCTCTCTCCTTTGGCGTTCTGGGTGCGGCGACCGGGAGTGAGATCACGATCGATGATCCGTCATGCGTGGACGTTTCATTCCCGGGTTTCTGGACGACGCTCGCCGCGCTCGGAGACGGTCGGTGAGTGAGCGTCCGCTCGTCATTGCAATCGACGGGCCGGCCGCGTCCGGGAAATCCAGCACGGCGCAATGGGTTGCCACGCAGCTGGGCATTCGCCATGTCGACAGTGGCGCGTTGTATCGGGCACTCACCGCAGTCGCGTTGCAGCACAATCCGGATCCCGGTGGCTGGCGGGTTGAGGACGTGCTCAATGGCGGATCGCGCGTGACACTGGTGCCGGGCGAACGCACGTTCATTCCGCTCATCGACGGCGTGCGGGAGGATGACCTGCTCCGGGGCGGAGACGTCACCGCTGGCGTGTCCGTCGTCGCACAGATGCCGGACGCGCGTGCGTGGGTGAATGCGCAGGTGCGGGCGGCCGCCGAAACGCACGCGGTGGTGGTGGACGGTCGTGACATCGGCACGGTCGTTTTCCCTGACGCGACGCTGAAGGTTTTTCTCGTTGCCGACTCGTGGGAGCGGGCGCGCCGCCGGTTGCAGCAGCGGCTCGGTCGTTCTCCGGCGGAAGATGAAATCGCCGAGGAGACCGAACTGCTGGTGCGCCGCGACGCGGCCGACAGCACGCAGACAGTACAGGCGCGCGACGCGGTGCTGCTCGACACCACATATCTCACTCAGGCCGATCAGGTTGCGCGCATCGTCGCGCTGGCGCGTGCTGCGCTCGAGCGCGGGAGCGATACTGCAGGGGAGTGAAGTGGCCCGGTTCCCGCGTCCGATGCGACCGGGTGTCAAGCGCTGGATTGTGCTCACGCACACGTATCTCGGTGTCGCATTCGCGCTGTTGTTCGTGATGTGGTTCGCGTCCGGCATCGTGCTGGCGTACAGCCCGTTCCCATCGCTCAGCGCCGACGACCGATTGCGGTTTGCTCCGGCCCTCGATTGCGCATCGTGCCGCGTGAGTGAAGCTGAGGCGAAGGCGCTGCTCGGCATTCAGACGGCGCGAGTCGGCGATGCCTCCGCGCTCGGCATGCTCGGCACCCGGCCCGTGTGGCGGATTGTTGACGATCGCTTGAGGTGGCATGCCGTCTTCGCTGACATCGCGAGCGTCGTGCCGATGGTGGATTCGACCACAGGCTCCGCAATCGCGCTGGGATTTGCGCGCAGCCGACGTCCGGATCTTCCCGCGACCGTCCGTGCGTCTTATGTGTCAAGGCTCACGGAGCCGGATCAGTGGACGCTCGAGCAGCCGATGCCATCGCAGCTGCCGATGTTGCGCTACGATCTGAATGACGACGACGGCACACGCGTCTACATATCGCAGGCTGGAGCGGAAGTCGTGACGCTGTCAGTTCGACACGAGCGCGCCCTCGCGTACCTTGGCGCGATCCCACATTGGATCTACCCGACGTTGCTGCGTCGACACGTGAGAGCATGGTCGGGATTTGTCATCCTGCTGTCGGCGCTCGGCACGCTGATGAGTATCGCCGGGCTGACGATCGGAATCTGGCAATGGCGCTGGCGCGCGCGTGCGCGTCGCACGAGTGAAGGTCGACCGCGACCGCGCTCACCGTATCGCGAATTCGTGATGCGCTGGCATCATCTGCTCGGTCTTGTATTCGGCCTGTGCGTTTGCAGCTGGGTGTTCAGTGGCCTGATGAGCATGAATCCCGGCGAATGGAGTCCTGGCAGCACGCCTGATACGGCACTCCGCGAACGGTGGTCTGGTGACGGTGGCGCGTTGGCTACTGCGCACGTTACGGCGATAGATGCGTGGCGGGTCATGATCGGCGCGGGTGATGTGCCGCATACGATGCAACTCGACCGGATCGGCGGCCACGCATTCTGGGTGGGACAGTCGGCCGGGAGTCGTGGAGTGCTGATCGATGCCGACGCGCCTGGCGCTGGCGTCACAGACCTCACCGAGTCGGCGCTGATCGCGAATGCCGTTCGTTGCCTCGATGGCGCGCAGCTGATCGACGTGGCGCTGCTCAAGGACGGCGATGACTATTTCCGGCAAACGCCCGAGCACCACCTCGACGCACCGGTGCTGCGTTTGCGTTTCGCTGATACGCCGTCGACCTGGCTGTATGTCGATCCGGCCATCGGCGCGCTGAAAGCGACGTTTGCGTCGCGCAGTCGACTCGAGCGCTGGCTGTATTCGGGCCTCCATGACTTCGATTTCCGCTGGCTTCTGAGCCACCGCCCGCTCTGGGATGTCGTCGTGGTCGGTCTGTCGATTGGCGGCCTCCTTGGCTCGCTGTCCGGGGCGGTGCTGGCGATTCGCTGGCTGCGCGACTTCCGGCGCCTGGCTCCGCGATACCGTCGCCGCTGACGCCGGGATCCTGCCGCTGCGCAGCGTCAGCGGCCCGGAATTGACGTTGACCGGCTCCCGCGAAACGCCTATGTTCCACGGTTCGCATTTCGACGGCCTTAAAATGGCCGCGGGATTCCCTAGCCTCGGCGCGGCGAGCTCACCATTCCGCGCAGTCTGGAGCCACACACTTCATGTCCGAACCTGCAGTCGAGTCGCCACTCGACGACACCACAACCGGCACGGTCCTGACCGCTCGCGAGAAGCGTGATTTACAGCGCTCGCAGCTTCGACCGCTTGCCAACCGCCGCCCAGAACTCTACGAGGAAGACGAATACACCTCGGAAGATTACGAGCGGATGATCGCGATGTACCAAGGCACGATGGCCTCGATCGAAGAAGGTGAGATCGTCAAGGCCACGGTCATGGAAATCCGCGAGAACCTCGTCATCCTCGATATCGGATTCAAGTCGGAAGGCTCGATTCCGCTCGAAGAGTTCAAGGATCTGCCCGACCTCAAGGCCGGCGACATTGTGGAAGTGCTCCTCGAGCATCTCGAGGATCAGGAAGGCTCGGTCGTGCTGTCGAAGAAGAAGGCCGACTTCATGCGCGTCTGGGAACGCATCCGCGTTGCCTATGAAAGCGATCAGCCGGTGACCGGTACGCTCGTCAAGAAGATCAAGGGCGGTGTGGTCGTCGACCTCATGGGCGTCGACGCATTCCTGCCCGGTTCGCAGATCGCGCTCCGCCGCGTGCCGAACATCGACGAACTGCTTGGTCAGACGTACGACTTCAAGATCATCAAGCTCAATAAGCGTCGACGCAACATCGTCGTCTCGCGCCGGGTGATCCTGGAGAACGAGCGCGCCGGCAAGCGCGAGAAACTGATGAAGGAGCTCGAGAAGGATCAGGTGCGAAAGGGCGTCGTCAAGAACATCACCGACTTCGGTGCATTCATCGATCTCGGTGGCGTGGACGGCCTGCTGCACATCACGGACATGTCATGGGGCCGCATTTCGCATCCCACCGAAATGGTGCACATCGGTCAGGAACTGGACGTCAAGGTTCTAGACATCGATTGGCAGCGTGAGCGCATCTCGCTCGGCCTCAAGCAGCTCCAGGCGTATCCGTGGAAGGACGTTGCCGCCAAGTACCCGGTCGGCACCCGTGTCAACGGCAAGGTCGTGTCGATCACCAACTACGGCGCATTCATCGAACTGGAGCCGGGCATCGAAGGCCTCGTGCACATCTCCGAAATGAGCTGGACCCGCAACGTCCGTCACCCGTCGAAGCTGGTGAGCATCGGTGAGGCGATCGAGGCCGTCGTGCTCAAGGTGGACCCGGACGAGGAGAAGATCTCGCTCGGCATGAAGCAGACAGAGCAGGATCCGTGGGCCGTTTTGCCGCTCAAGTACCCGGTCGGCACCCGTATCTCGGGTAAGGTCCGCAACCTGACGAGCTTTGGCGCCTTCGTGGAAATCGAGCCGGGTATCGACGGCCTGATCCACATCTCCGACATGTCCTGGACCAAGCG
>JANMWU010000553.1:0-2363 GCA_031380785.1 Gemmatimonadaceae bacterium | reverse complement strand
TGGCACGTCATCGTTTGTGGCCGGCGCCGACATTCGCCAGTTGCTCGATGAGATCCACACCCTCGATCAGGCACGCGTGCTGCCCAACAATGCGCAGCTGGCGTTCCGGCGCATCGAGCGCATGAACAAACCGTGTATTGCGGCGATTCAGGGCGTGGCGCTTGGCGGCGGGATGGAGTTTGCGCTGGCGTGCCACTACCGCATTGCGGAACCGTATTCGCAGTTCGGTCAGCCGGAAATCCGACTGCGATTGCTGCCTGGATATGGCGGCACACAGCGGCTGCCTCGGTTGCTGGCGGACCGGCGCGGTGCCGATGGCTTGCGCGATGCGCTGGAGATGTTGCTCAGTGGTCGCAACGTGGACGGCGAGCGGGCTGCCGCGATCGGTCTGGTGGACGAACTGAGTCCGGCAGCGGGCGATGTGCTGTCAGCGGCACACGCGCGAGTGCGTGAGTGGTACCGGACCGGTGACGCGAGCCTGCTGGCGCGCGCGCATGCGGCGCGACTGCATGAAACGAATACCTGGAACGACACCGGCCGTCTCAACATCGACAAGGTGATGGCCGATTCACATCTGCAACTCATTCTGGCGCAACTGGAATGGGCGGGCCGCGCGAAGGCCGGCGAACGCGTGCTCGATGCCGTGCAGACTGGCTGGGCGCTGGGCATGCCGGCAGGACTCAAGCGAGAGGCGGAGCTATTCGCGGAAGGCGTCGTCGATCCGGACGGCGGCAAGACCGGCATTCGCCAGTTCATCGACAAGAAGAGCGCGCCACTGCCGATCAATCGCGATGGCGTGCGCCTGGTGGCCCAGCAGCAGGAGTTCATTGCCGATCAGCTGGCGATCGGCGAACTGTTACCCGTCGGCGCGCCGTTTTATCCCGGCGTGACGCAAATCCCGGCGTGGCAATACGCGTTCGGTGTGGCCAAGAACGAGAAGACCGGCGCGCCGGAGTTCGGTGCACCGAAGACAGCGGAACAGGAACTGATTGTTCCGGTTGGTGAGCCTGGCGCGATGGAAGCGCTGGTGTATGTGCTGGCGTCGGAAGTGAACTTCAACGACATCTGGGCGATCACCGGAATCCCGGTGAGCAGCTTCGACAATCACGACCTCGATGTGCAGGTCACCGGCTCGGGTGGACTGGGACTGGTGGCAGCGCTGGGCGCGGATGCGAAGGCGGAAGGGCGTCTTAAGGTCGGCGATCTGGTGGCAGTGTACAGCGGGCAGAGCGATCTGCTGTCGCCGCTTGCGGCGCGCGATCCGATGTACGCCGACTTCTCCATTCAAGGCTACGAGACCGATTTCGGCAGCCACGCGCAATTCCTTGTGACGCAGGCGCCACAGCTGCATCCGGTGCCGGGCGATCTGACGCTCGAACAGGCGGGCTCGTACATCCTCAACCTCGGCACGATCGTGCGCGCGTTGTTCACAACGCTGAAGATCGAGTCGGGGAAAACGATGTTCGTCGAAGGTTCGGCGACTGGCACGGGACTGGAAGCGCTGAAGACGGCGCTGAAGAGTGGCGTTCAGGTGACGGGATTGGTGTCGAATGCGGAACGAGGCGCGTTTGTGAAGGAGCGTGGTGCGACGGCGTCGATCGACCGCCGCGATCCACGATTCGCTGACCTGTTCACGATCGTGCCCGAAGACGAAGCGGGGACGAAAGCGTGGTTGCAGGCGGGTGAAGCACTGTGTGCTGAGTATCGCACTCTGAATGGCGGCCGATTGGCGGACTACGCCGTATCACACGCCGGCGAGACGGCCTTCCCGCGGTCATTTCAATTGCTGGAACAGGGCGGAGCGCTGACGTTCTACGGCGCTTCCAGCGGATATCATTTCACGTTCGTCGGCAAGACGGGTGCAGAGTCACCGGAAGCGATGCTCCGCCGCGCCGGACTGCGCGCAGGCGAGGCCGTGCTCGTGTACTACGGGCCGAGCACCGCAGAGCTGGTGGATGCGACCGGCCTCGAAATGATCGAGGCGGTGCGCGCGCTGCACGGTACCTGCGTCGTGGCAACGAGCACTGACGGTCAGCGTGAGTTTGTGCAGTCGCTTGGGTTTGAGGATGCAGTGGCGGGCGTGGTGTCGATCGAGGAAATCTTGCGGCGTACGGCGGAATTCGAATGGCCGCAGACGATGCCGCGCCTCCCCGATGCGAAACAGGCAACTGAAACATTCCGCCAGGCGGTGCGCGACTTTCAGGATCACACGCTGAAGCCGTTCGGTGCGGCAATCGGCAAGGTGCTGCGTTCGCCAGACAATCCGCGTGGTGCACCGGACGTGATCATGGAACGCGCGGCGCACGACGCCCTCGGCGTGTCGACATCGCTGGTCAAGCCGTTCACCGGTCGCGTTGTGTACT
>JANMWU010000514.1:0-1539 GCA_031380785.1 Gemmatimonadaceae bacterium | reverse complement strand
GCTCTTGATCTCGTGCCTCGCGACCAGCGCCAGTCGCGCGCAGGACGCCGCGCGCCCAGGTGCCGTCGATCATACGCGCCGCGGCCCATGGCAGATTGTCGCCTTCATCGGCAGCGCGCGTAACTCGCCGAATGACGGAGTCCTCGGCACCATTCCGCATCGCGATCATTTGATGCTTGGCGTACAGGCGGGCACGCCAGTGTTGCGCATTGGTCCGGTGCGTGTGAGTTACATCGCACAGCTGCTGCCGATTTTCATCGTCAGCGATCGCGCCGCGCCGGCCTACAACCCCTATCTCGATGCGAATGGCCTGCCGCGACTGGCGCAGCGTGCATACGCATTCGGCATTTCACCATTCGGTCTGGAGATCGCGTCACCAGTGGCCCGACGTGTCAGCGTTTTTGCGGCGACGGCGGGTGGGGCACTGATGTTCTCGCACGCGTTCCCCGACGCGACCGGACGCCGGACCAACTTCACGCTCGAGGCGGGCGGTGGACTCCGGGTGCGGGTCGGTTCAGCGCAATGGGCACAGTTGGGATATAAGTATCATCATATCTCAAACGCCGGCACGGCGTTTGCCAACCCCGGACTCGATGGCAACGTGCTGTACGCCGGCTATCAGTGGTCCGTCCGGCTGCCGCAGTGAAATCTCTCGCACAGAAGCCCTGGCGTCGTGTCGTGCGAGTGACCACCGCGTTCCTCGTGTGCGCTGGCGCGCTCGTAGCCTGCCAGGCGAACGCACCGACACAGGTCGGATCGTCGCTGTTGTACGTGTCCGGATTTTTCCGCACGCCCAAAGGCACGCAGCCGATCGCCCTCCGCCTCGACCGACAAGCGTGTTTCTCGGCCAGGCGGCTCAGCTTCCGCGACCCCAGCGGACTCGGTGTGCTGGTAATCGAAGCGCCACCGCGCGGCTGGGGCGTACGCACCTACGTCTTCCCGGCAAACTTTTCAGGCGCCCGCGGTTACCTGAACGTCTCTGGCGTCGCGGCCAGCTTTCCGCTGGTGCGCGGCACCACGAAAATGACGCGGATCGATGCCACTCAGATGGAGGGCGAAATCGAGTGGACACTCGGCGAGCAGTTCACCGCGAGCATCAGTGACACCACCGCCTCCCGTTTGCGCGCTGTCGGCCGATTCAGCGCCGTGGCGGGGTGCCCCACATAGTGTAGCGCCGCCGCGCTGACGCGACAGTTGCTGGCGTTCAGTTGCAAGTCGGTACTGCAGCTCAACGTGCTGGATCCGAGCCTGATCGTGAGCCGCCGGTGAACCGGGCCGCGGCTCCACATTCACCAGCTATCTGCCGCTGGTGACCGACGCCGCCAACTGCGGAATCGCCGCCGGTTGCGCAACGCTTGCTGTTGCCGATGCAGTCGTACCGCGACCCTTCCGCGCCCTTCGCATCAACTCGTCGAAGTAGGTGTAGACCACCGGCGTCACGTACAACGTGATGAGCTGCGAGAACGCCAGTCCACCCACCACCGCAATGCCGAGTGGGCGCCGTGATTCCGCACCGGCACCGGCACCGAGCGCAATCGG
>JANMWU010000448.1:0-3786 GCA_031380785.1 Gemmatimonadaceae bacterium | reverse complement strand
GCGATCGGACCTGTGCCGAGTTCGTCGATCAATCCCACGAGTCGCGTTCGTCGCTCACATGTCGCGCCGCGTCAACCTCCTTCCACACGTGATGCCCCAGCCCTTCGAGGTCGAGCAACGAAAGTGGTTGGGACGCCGCCAGTGTCGTCGCAACGATGTGCGTGACTTCCTGTGCCACGGAGCGATGCTGCAGCGCCGCGCGCTCCTTGAGACGATCGTAGAGCTCGTCGTCGAAGTTCTTGATATTCAATGTCGCCACGTGTTGCCTCCAGTCATCCTCCAATATGGAGGATGTCTGACGTTCGAGGAATGGCCTTCCACCTCCGAATATTGAGTCCTCGGTCATGTGCACGTCACGGCCTTGAAAACTTTATCGTTTATCGACGAATTTCTCTTGACATGGGCGGACCGCGTCATATTGTTTATCAATATGAACATCACATCGCACCCCCACGACCCTCTGGTCCGGGCCTCCCAGCTCGTGACCCGCCTCTTGACCCAGCTCAACCGCATTTTCCTCCTCGCGGTGATCATCGGGCTCATCGTTTCGCTGATTCGGCCGGATCGATTCGCTCGCTTGCTGCTCCAGCCGATCCCCGCCGCCGATCTGCCACCGGCGCTGGCGGGAGCCCGCCTCGTCCTGCTGCTCGGCATCGTCATGGCGTTGGCCTGGGCCCGTCTGCTCGCCGCACTCGCAACGCTCCTCGCCAGCGCGCTCGCCGGCGATCCGTTCATCGGCGCCAACGCACGCCGCCTGCAAACCATCGGCTGGTGCCTGCTCGTGTTGCAGCTTCTGGAAATACCCGCAGCGCTGATCGGCCGCCTCTATCCGGCTCTCGGAAACGCGGCGCCACAGGGAGACTTCTCGGTCGCCGGTTGGATGGCGGTGCTGATGGTGTTTGTGCTCAGTCGCGTGTTCGACGTCGGCGCGGTGATGCGCGACGAGTTGGAAGGAACGGTGTGACGCATGCCAATCATCGTCACGCTGGACGATATGCTCGCGCGTCGCGGCATGTCGCTGACGGAACTGTCGGCCGCGGTGGACATCACACTCGCCAATCTCTCGATTCTCAAGACCGGCAAGGCAAAAGCAATCCGGTTTTCAACGCTCACTGCAATCTGTGAAGTGCTCCATTGTCAGCCGGGCGAAATTCTCACATTTGAACGCACGCCGGAGATCCCATGAACGAGATCTCGATCTTTCGCCTCAATCTGCTGCGCGTGGCGTATGCGCTGCTCGTGTTCGGATTGGGTTCGATAATCTGGCCGTCGATTCTCAATCCGGCGACGACATGGGCGCTCAAGGCCGGCATCGTGGTCTCGATGCTTGGCGCGCTGTCAGCGCTGGCGGTACTCGGCTTTCGCTATCCCCTGCAGATGCTGCCGATTCTGTTCTTCGAAATGGGGTGGAAGGCCGTCTGGCTGGTGCGGATCGCGCTGCCGATGTGGTTCGCCCACAAGATGGATGCGGCAACGGCGGATACGTTCAGCGATGTGCTCGTGATCGCGATCTTTCCGCCGCTGATTCCGTGGTCCTACGTGATTCGCCACTACATCAGGAAACCTGGCGATCCGTGGAAGAGGCGCCAGCAATCAGCCGGTGTACCGCTCGCGCGGTAAACGCAAAGCGCACGTCATTTCCGATCCAGGAGAACAACGTCTGCTACGCAGCGGCCACGCTGCGCGTCAGCCGCTTCAGCAATGGCACGCACAGCAGCATCAGCACGCCGGCGCCCCACGCGGTTGCCGTCGGAATAGTGAAGAATGTGGCGCGGCTCGGAATCTCGTCGATCAGGCCCGCGAGGAATCCGCCAAGGAAATTCGCCGCTGAGATCGCGAGGAACCACGTGCCCATCAGCAACGAGATGAACTGCGGCGGCGCAACCTTCGTCACATAACTCAGGCCAACCGGATAGAGCGCAATCTCACCGAGGCTGTGGCAGACGTATGCGCCAACAAGCCAGAGTGGAGAAACCTTCACGCCGACGTCAACTTCGCGGCCTGCGAAATAGAGCAGAAAAAATCCCAGGCCGGCGAGAAAGAGTCCGTACACCATCTTCATCGTCGTTGCGGGCTCCATCTTCCGCTTGTGCAGAAAGAGCCAGAACGCGGCGGCGAACGGTCCAAGCAGGATGATGCAGAGTGGCTGTACACTGGCATACCAACTCGCTGGGATGCGTGCCAGTCCGAACAGTGATGCGCCCACCGTGAGATCGGTGTCGCGGTCGGCGAACAACGTCAGTGAACTGCCGGCCTGCTCGAACACCAGCCAGAAGAACACGACGAAGAACGACACGATCACGAGTGCCCACACGCGATCGCGCTCGTCACCTTTGGTGCCCAGCAATGCGACCGTGAACGCGCCGCCAATGATGACTCCGTACAGGATCGACATCATGCCGGAAAGCGAGAACAGCCACGGTGTGATGCCAGTGACGGACCAGCTGCTGAATGAGGCGAGCGTCGCGATGATCACGCCACCTGTCGCGCCCAATGCGGCGTTCCGGCCGTAGCTCGGAATACCAATCTCACCGATTTCGGCCGCCGCTTCGGCCTCACGCAAGTGATCGGGCGCGAAGCCGATGCCGGGCAGATACTTGTCGCGACCGAGCAGATACACAATCAGACCAAGCACCATACCGACGCCGGCCGCGCCGAATCCCATGTGCCAGCCAAAGCGTTCATCCTCGGCCAGAAACCCGCAGACCAGCGGCGCCAAAAATGCGCCGAAGTTGAAGCAGCTGTAGAAAATCGTGAATCCGGCGTCGCGGCGTGGATCACCCTGCGCGTACAGCTGGCCGACCATCGTGGACACGTTCGGCTTGAAGAACCCGGTGCCGACCACAACGAAAATCAGGCCGGCGTAGAAAAAGGTCATGCCGGACACCGCGAGCAGAAAATGCCCGATGGCGATGATCACGCCGCCGATGACGAGCGATCGACGCGTACCCAGTACGCGATCGGCGATGTAGCCGCCGACCATCGGCGTGAGGTACACCGCGCCGGTGTATGCGCCATACAGGCGCGACGCATCGTGACCGCTCCAGTGCAGCGACTTCGTGAGGTACAGCACGAGGATCGCCCGCATGCCGTAGTAGGAAAACCGCTCCCACATCTCGGCCGCAGCAAGCAGGCCGAGGCCGCGCGGATGTCCGAAGAATGCGCGATCGCTGGACACGCCTGAGGCGCTCGTGGGTGCAACAGAAGTTGTGGGCAAGGCGATCAGGACGCGGGAGATGCAGCGGTGCGGCGGCTGCGGAGTGCGGCGGCAGGGAGAAAGAAGTCGGTCGAACCGATCGGCTGCTTGATACATGCAGCCCAGTGTCCCGGCACTTTCTCTTCGAGCGCGGGGACAGCCTGCGTGCACGCCGCGTCCTTCGCCGGATGAAAACAGCGCGGATGAAAAACGCATCCCGGCGGTGGATTGGCCGGCGATGGTGGATCACCCTCGAGAACGATGCGTTCGCGCGGCGCGAGCGGATCGGGAAGCGGAATCGCGGACAGCAACGCCTGCGTGTACGGCATGATCGGTGCCGCAAACAACGTTTCGGCGGTCGCCAGTTCGACAATGCGGCCGAGATACATAACGGCGACGCGCGTCGCCAGATGCTCCACTACGCCGAGGTCATGCGCGATGAAGAGGTATGTCAGTCCACGATCACGCTGCAGATCCTGCAGCAGGTTGATCACCTGCGCCTGTACACTCACATCCAGCGCCGACACCGGCTCGTCCAGCACGATGAACTTCGGTTCAACGGCCAGCGCGCGCGCGATACCGACGCGCTG
>JANMWU010000374.1:0-6196 GCA_031380785.1 Gemmatimonadaceae bacterium | reverse complement strand
AACCTGCCGCTGCTGAAAGGGGCGTCGCTCGTCGGTGTGTTCTGGGGCGATTTCGCGAAGCGCGAACCGAAGGCTGCCGCAGCAATGATGCTCGAACTGATGATCTGGTACGGCGAAGGAAAAATCAAACCAGTGATCGATGCAACGCTGCCGATGACCGAGCTGAAAGCCGCATTTGCGCGCATGGCAGCTCGCGATGTGCGCGGAAAGCTGGTGCTGGTCAACGCATAGCCACGAAAGCTACGGCTGTTCCTGCGCGGTCGCTTTCAGCAGGCGGGCGGCCGCGTGGATGGCGGCGCGGATGCGCGGGTAGGTGCCGCAGCGACAGATATTCCCCACCATCGCAACATCGATGTCGTGATCCGTCGGAGCCGGCGTTGCGCGGAGCAGCGCCGCGGCGCTCATCAGCTGGCCTGTCTGGCAGTAGCCGCACTGCACAACGTCAGCGTCGTTCCATGCCCTGGCCAGCGCCGCGTGTTCGGCGCCGGTAGCGCCTTCGATCGTCGTGACCGCCTTTGCACCGATTGCGGAAAGCGGCGTCACGCAGGAGCGGATCGGGTGGCCGTCAAGGTGTACCGTGCATGCACCGCAGACAGCGATGCCGCATCCGAACTTGGTTCCGGTCAGCTTGAGTTCACCACGCAGCACCCAGAGCAGCGGCGTATCCGGCTCCGCCTGCACTTCGACACTGCGACCGTTGATGCTGAGCGTCGTCATGGCGCAGCACTCCGCGCTGGCAGCTTCAATGGGAGCGAGCGCAGTCGCTGTCCTGTTGCCGCAAAGATCGCGTTCGCGAGCGCGGGTGCCAGCGGCGGCACGGGCGGCTCGCCCATGCCTTCCGGGTGCTCAACGCTCGGAATGATGTCCACTTCGATGACCGGTGTCTCGTTGATCCGAAGCGCCGGCACGTCGTGGAAGTTGCTCTGCGTCACCTGTCCATTTTCGATCGTGATCTCGCCGTGCAGTGCGGCCGAGATGGCGAAGATGATGCCGCCTTCCGCCTGCTGGCGGATCAGGTTCGGATTCACTGGAAGGCCGCAGTCAATTACACACACGACACGGGTCACGCGGATGGCATCGTCCTTATCCACAACGACGTCCACCACCTGTGCCACCACGGCTCCGAACGACTCATGCAGCGCCACGCCGCGGCCGCTGCGCGGGCCATTGACAGCCGCGGGCATTGGAGTGCTCCAGCCTGCGAGTTCCGCCACCCGTCGCAGCACCCGCGCGTGTCGCTCGTGCGACTTCAACAGGTTCAGCCGGAAAAGCACCGGATCCTTGCCTGCGGCCGCCGCAACTTCGTCCATGAACGATTCGACGAAGAACGCCTGATGCGAATGCCCGACGCTACGCCAGAAGCCGACCGGCACCGGCAATTCGACGGTTTGATGCGCGATGCGCGCGGCCGGATACTCGTACGGCTGATCGTACGCTCCTTCACTCGCCGTTTTGTCGATGGGTGGTCCGGGCAGAGCGAAATAGCGGCGGAACGCGGCGCTCACGATTGCCTGACCGGCCGACGTGTTGCGCCAGGCAATCAGATTCCCGTTGGCATCGAGGCCAGCGGCGAAGCGTGCCACGCACGCCGGCCGATAAAAATCGTGGCGTACATCTTCTTCACGCGACCAGATTGTCTGGACCGGCGCACCATTCGCCACTTTCGCGATTGCCGCGGCCTGACCGATGAAATCGACATCGAGTCGGCGCCCGAAGCCGCCACCGATGAACTGCACATGCACGTCGACGTCTTCGCGGGAAACGCCGAGCGCCTTCGCTGCGGCGTGACGCGCCACATCCGGCACCTGGGTCGACGCCCAGACCGTGCCGCGACCGTCCTTGAACTGGACGGTACAGCTGATCGGCTCCATCGTTGTGTGCGCCAGATACGGCGCGCGAAATTCGCCAGTGATCTGCGTCGCGGCCGTTGCCAGCGCAGCATCCACGTCACCGCGCTTGTAGTACGCAAACCCGTCCTGAGCGTCGAGCGTCTGCGAGAGCCGGTCCAGGATCGTAGCGCTCGACACGCCGGCCATCGCTCCCGCGTCCCAATTCACTTTCACCGCCTTGACCGCGTTCATCGCGCGAAACGGCGCATCGGCGATTACCGCCACGCCAGCGGTGCTGCCGTTATAGCTGTCCACCGCCAACACACGCTTCACGCCGGGCAGCCTGCTTGCAGCCGTGCCGTCGAATGAACGCACCGTGCCGCCAAGTGTCGGGCACATCACAACACTTGCGTAGAGCATGCCCGGCAACACGACGTCAATGCCGAACGTTGCGCTGCCTTTCTGTTTTGCCTCGCCTTCCAGACGCGGCATCGGTTTGCCGATGATCGTGAAGTGCGACGGTGCCTTGAGCGGTGCACTGCGCATCAGTGGTTGCCGTGAAGCGGCGCCGATCAACTCTCCGAACGTCGCCTGCTTACCCGTTGCATCGCGGACCACGCCTGCTACCACCGTGATTCCGGCGGCGGGCACCTTCCACGCGTCGGCCGCGGCGGCAACCAGCATCGCGCGTGCCGAAGCACCCGCCTGTCGCATCGGCAGCCAGAGATCCTTCATGCTCGATGATCCACCTGTCATCATCAGGCCGGTCTCACGCATCGTTTTTGCGGTCAGCCACGCGGCCGTCCGCTGCATCAGGCCGTGATCGTCGGGGTGGAATGGCAGACTCTCGATGACCGTCGTGATGTTGGCGTAGATCGTGTTGATGGGTGACATCTCGATGCGCACCGTCAACCAGTCGGCATCGAGTTCGTCGGCGAGTATCATCGCGAGGGCTGTATGAATGCCCTGACCCATCTCCGACTTCGCCATCATCACGGTGACGTGATTGTCGGTGCCGATCTTCACCCAGCCATTGAGTGCCTGTTCGCCTGGCTCTTCGTGCAGGTCATCGCCGTCCCCAAGTCGACTGCGCGGCGGCAGCACGCTCCAGCCAATGCCCAGAGCACCCGCGGCGGCCACGCTGCGCAGGATGAACCGCCGACGATTCATCCCGATGCCACAAATGTCTGATCGTCGTGCGGTGTGTCGATCAGGCGACGGAACGACGCGGCCACCTGCGGACTATTCACCGGTTGCGTGAATCGGCGCGCGCCGCTCACGCAGCGACATCGGATGTCGCGCCGACCTTACGGCCAGCAGTTCCGCCAGCACCGACAGCGCCACCTGCTCAGCGCCATCGGTGCCGATGTCCAGACCCACTGGTGCGTAGATGCGCGATTCGTCGATGGGGCCGTCGTCACGCAGCAGGGCGAGAATCCGCTCGGTGCGCTGACGAGGGCCGAGCACGCCAAGGTAGCGCGCCGGCGTGCGCAAAAGAGCACGCAGATAGGCCGTATCATCGGCGAAGTCGTGCGTCATCAGCACGCAGAACGACTCATCATCGAGCACCAGCCGCTCGTTCAGCCGCGCCGCATCACATTCGAGCAGCGCGATGGCGTCGGGGAAGCGTTCACGCATCAGCAGAGCGGGCCGGCGATCGACGACGACCACCCGAAACCCCGTGTCTGCAGCAAGAATTGCCACCATGCGCGCATCGTCGCCGGCGCTGACCACAACAAGACGCGGCGGCGGCACCAGAACATCGAGTAAAAGCCGTTCGCCGTCCACCATCTCGATACGTGACTCGGCAGCGTCTCGCCATGCACTGGCGTGTGCACGCGCATACTCGTCCAGCGCGGCACTGCCAAGCGATCCGAACGCGCCAGCGTCGCTGATGACGAGGCGCGGCGCCTCACCGCATTCGCGACTCTCGCGCAGCAAGGTCACCGCCACGAATCCGCGCTCGTCGTCAATCGCACGCCGTTCGAACACGCGCGCCGACGATACCGGCTCGATCAGGATCTCCACCACGCCGTCGCACCCGACGCCCAGATCCCACGCCGAAATTTCCTCGGCACCACCACAATAGGTGCGCAACTCGGCGACGCCCGTATTCGCCACGCGCAGCGCCACTTCGCGCACATCAGCCTCGAGGCAACCGCCGCTCACATTACCGACGCTCCTGCCATCCGCGGCCACAACGAGCTTCGCACCTTCGTGCCGGTAGGCGGACCCCTGCACGCGAACGACTGTCGCCAGGGCCGCCCGTGTGCCCGACGGCTGCCACTCGGCAAGCTGCGCGAAGACCTGACGCGTCTCGAGCCACTGTTTCACGCGGCAGGCCTCACGTCCACCTGAGATCGTGATTCGACAACGGCAGGGAGCGGACCCGCTTGCCAGTCGCGGCGAAGATCGCGTTGCAGAGTGCGGGCACCACCGGCGGCAGTGCTGGTTCTCCCATGCCCGTCGGCGGATACTCGGTCGTGCGGAAGCTCACATCCACAACCGGAATCTGCGTCAGTCGGATCAACGGAAAATCGTGAAAGTTGCTCTGCTTTGTCCGACCGTTCTCGATCGTGATTTCCTGCGCCAGCGTCTGGCCGATGCCATCGATCACCGACCCCTGGACCTGATTCAATGCGCCGGATGGATTGATGATCTGACTGCCCACATCGCCGGCGACCCAGACCTTTTTCACGGTGAGCTTGCCCGCGCGCGTCACGCTCACTTCGACAACTTCCGCGAAGTAACCGCGGTGCGAGAAATACGAGGCGACACCGACACCTGATCCCTTGGGAAGCTTGCGCGTTCCCCAGCCAGACTTCTGTGCGACCAATTCAAGCACGCCCTTCATTCGCGCAGCGACCATCGCTCCCCTCGGTGCGTCCACCGGCATCGCAGCAAGCAGCTCGAGGCGGAACTGCACCGGATCTTTCTTTGCCGCGTGTGCCAGTTCGTCGATGAACGATTCCATCACGTAGCTCAGCGCATTGCTGCCTGGCGCGCGGAGATACCCGGTCGGCACGCCGAGTGGCATGGTCGAGACGCCGACAGAAAAATTCGGCACGCTGAGGGCGGGGAACTCGCCGCCATCCATTCCCGCGCTCTGGACGAAATCCTTGCCGTTGTTCGAGAAGCTGACGAAATGGTTCTGCCACGCGGTGAGTTTGCCCGACGCGTCGATGCCGCCCTTCAGCTTGTGGAAACCGGCCGGCCGATAGAAGTCGTGGCGGATGTCATCCTCGCGCGTCCACATCATCTTTACCGGCACGGCGGCGATCTTCGAGATCATCGCCGCTTCAACCATGTAATCGTTGTTCAGGCGACGCCCAAATCCACCTCCGGTGCGCGTGAGGTGGATCGCGATGTCCTTGTCGGGGATGCCAAGCGTCGCCGCCACGAGGGCGCGACCACCCTGAGGATTCTGCGTCGGCGCCCAGATTTCGATCGCGTTGTCCTTGAAACTCGCGGTGCAGTTCTGCGGTTCGAGCGTGGCGTGGGCGATGAACGGGTATTCGTATGTCGCCTCGATCGTTTTTGCGGCTGTGGCGAACGCCGCATTCACATCGCCGTCGCTCCGCAGCGATCGTTGCGGCGGTTGTGTGAAGAGCTCCGCCGCCCTGGCCTTGATCGATGCGGTGCTCTGCTGCGCTGTTTCACCTTCGATCCAGGTCACTTTCAGCTTGGCCCGCGCTGACCTTGCGGCCCAGAACGAATCGGCGAGGATCGCGACGCCACTCAGCAATCCGCTGAGCACCGTGCCGCCTTCCACGATGAATGCCTGCTTCACGCCAGGCAGTGCCTTGATCTCGTCGAGGTTCGCGCTCTCGACTTTGCCGGCCCACACCGCACACTTTTCGAACACGCCGTACAGCATGCCGGGCACCGTGACGTCGATGCCGAACAGCGGCTGACCGGTGACGATCTTGTGATTGTCCACGCCCGTCATGGGCTTGCCGATGATCCTGAAGTCCTTCGGATTCTTGAGCGTGACGCTGGCGAGCGCCGGCACCGGTTGTGCTGCGGCCGCTGTTGCCAGCGCCCCGTATGTCAGTTGCCGGTTGGACGCCTTGTGATACACGACACCCGACGCTGTCGTGCATTCGGCGGCCGACACGCTCCACAGCTGAGCCGCGGCGCCGACCAGCATCTGACGACCCACCGCGCCGGCGCGTCGCAGCGGCTCCCAGTTGGTTGGCGTCGACGTGCTGCCGCCGGCGTGCTGGGGCCCGTACTTCGCGGGTTCACTCATCGCCTGTTCGATCGTGATCGCGCTCCAGTCCACGTCCAACTCTTCGGCGATCAGCATCGGCAGCATCGTCTTGATGCCCTGACCGATCTCCGGATTCTTCGCCATCACCGTGATC
>JANMWU010000364.1:0-1738 GCA_031380785.1 Gemmatimonadaceae bacterium | reverse complement strand
GGGCAGGTGATAGCCTTCGAGATAGTTGTCGACGTACACCTTCCAGTTGCACGCGATGTCCCAGCTTTTGGCTGTGACGTAGTGCATCTCCTCGCAGCGGAATGCTGAAACACGGGCCGGGATGTCTTCCAGCATGTCGATCAGCGCCGGTGCCTTGCCGTTCACGTTCACGAACACAAGTGGCCCCCACTGCGCCACTTTCACCGGCACCAGATGCATCTGTTCGGCCGCGAAGTTGGTGACGCCTTCCATCTCCGGTGCCTTGAGCAGTGAGCCGTCGAGCCGATACGTCCAGCCGTGATATCGACACTGGAGCGTATTGCGTTTGCCACAGCCATGCGCGACCGGTCCCGCCCGATGCAGGCAGACATTGTGGAATCCGCGCAGCGTGTCGCCATCGCGCAGCACCACGATCGAGTCGTTTCCGACTTCGGCGGTGAGGAATGCGCCGTGCTCGGCCACCTGATCCAGTCGCCCGACCAGTTGCCAGCTGTTGGCGAAGATGCGCTCGCGCTCCAGTTCGAGATAGACCGGATCGTTGTACAGGCGGGCCGGAATTGTGGCCGCCCGGGCGATGTCGGGATCGAACGGGAAGATGAGGGACATGGTTGCGTCGTTCGGGAAATGCCGCGGCTCAGATCTGACGACGCTAACGAGCCTGTACGCCCCGCAGCAAGCAGCGCATGATCCGGGAAGCTGACGCGCGGTCGTGCGATTTATGATTCAGCCTATGCAAACCGACCACCACACACCGCCCGTCGCGCCGCCGGCGCCCATCCCGGCCGCGAATGCGGCGCGGCCGAACTTCGACGCCAGCCGCGCACTCGATCGTGCCGCCGCTCACGCCAGGGACTGGCTTGACGGCGTCGACACGCGCTCGGTTGCCAGCACCGTCGATCACGCGACGCTGCAATCACGTATGCCATCCGCCATGCCACGCACCGGAGTCGACGCCGTCAAAGTCATCGACGAGCTGGTGGCAATCGCCCGCGACGGCCTGCTGGGATCGGCGTCGGGGCGATTCTACGCCTGGGTGATTGGCGGCGCACTGCCATCGACGCTCGGCGCGGATTTGCTGACCACGGTGTGGGATCAGAACGCCGGAATGTTCGCCTGCTCTCCCGCTGCCAGCGTGGTCGAGGAACGCGCTGGCGAGTGGCTCAAGGAAGCGTTCGATCTCCCGCGAGATGCGTCGTTTGCATTCACGACCGGCTGTCAGCTCGCGCACGTCACCGCCCTCGCTGCCGCCCGATACGCTGTGCTCGCGAAAGCCGGCTGGAACATCACGGACGGCGGCGTGTTCGGTGCACCGAGAATTCGCGTACTCACCAGCGTCGAGCGTCACGGGTCGGTTGATCGCGCACTGCGTCTGCTCGGCTTTGGTTCACGTGACATGGTCGGCCTGCCAATCACCGACGATGGCAAGCTGGCGCCGGAGACGCTCGAGCGCGCATTCCGCGAGGGCAGCGGACCGACGATCGTGGTGCTCACGGCGGCTGACCTCAACATCGCCGCCTTCGACGACTTCGCAACCTTGATACCCATCGCGCACGCCGCCGGCGCCTGGGTGCATGTCGATGGCGCGTTCGGATTGTTCGCGCGTGCAAGTCGGTCGAAAAGTCACCTCGCGGTGGGCATCGAGCTCGCCGACAGCTGGGCCACCGACTGCCACAAGTGGCTGAATGTTCCTTATGACAGTGGTGTGGCGATCGTGCGCGATGCCGAGGCGCATCGCGCG
>JANMWU010000343.1:0-6768 GCA_031380785.1 Gemmatimonadaceae bacterium | reverse complement strand
GGCCCGTACTTCGCGGGTTCACTCATCGCCTGTTCGATCGTGATCGCGCTCCAGTCCACGTCCAACTCTTCGGCGATCAGCATCGGCAGCATCGTCTTGATGCCCTGACCGATCTCCGGATTCTTCGCCATCACCGTGATCGCGCCGGTGGGTGATATGCGGATGAATGCATTGGGCGAAAAGTCACCGTCGCCGTAGCCTGACTCAGCGGCTTCGAGCACGCCGTTACTGCCGAAGTCGAGCAGTGCACCAAGCATCAGTCCACCGCCCGCGAGCGCCGAAACTCGCAGAAACTCGCGGCGGTCGAGCGCTGAGAAGATCGACATCAGTTCGACCCTCCAACCTGTGACCCGCTGCGCGGCGTACCGGCGGCCTTGTGAATGCCTTCACGAATCCGCGTGTACGTGGCACAGCGACAGAGATTGCCATTCATAGCGGCATCGATCTGCGCGTCGGTGGGCTTCGGCGTCGCGGCAAGCAACGCAGCAGCACTCATGAGCTGACCGGCCTGACAGTATCCGCATTGCGGGACGTCGAGCTCTTTCCACGCTTTCTGCAGCGGATGATTGCCATCGGGCGACAGGCCTTCGATGGTCGTCACCTTCGCACCGGCAATGGCAGCGGCTGGAATCTGACACGAGCGTGTTGGCGCGCCGTTGAAATGCACCGTGCATGCGCCGCACTGCGCGATACCGCAGCCGAACTTCGTACCTTTCAGATCGAGGACGTCGCGCAATACCCAGAGCAGCGGCATGTCGGCAGGGACGTCGACGGTTCTCGGTGATCCGTTGACAGTGAACGTGACCGGCATGGCGCATTGCTCCTCGAGGGGTCTGCTGGAAAGGAAGCCGACTGGTCAACGGCTGGCAACGCGGGCCGGTTGCATCGGCGACTCCGTTTAGCGCTGCGTCGGCCTGACCAGCCGACGATTTCCGTAGCAAAACCCTGTCTGACCCGGAATCCGCAGCGGCGAGTGCCGGCAATCTGCCAAAGCCCGGGCGCCGGGAACGAACCCCCCGACGTCGACTATGTGTTCTCGATGCCCACGCCGAACGATCGTCCGCTCCGGCTTGAACGCGCGCGATCAGCAACTGCTCGCGACGACGCGGCTGCCGAGCGCGACGCATCGCTGCGCCGTCGCATCGCGGCGCGCGATGAGTCGGCGCTGGCGGAGTTGATCGAGCGTACGACGCCGTGGCTGCTTGGTGTCGCGCAAGGCATGTTGCAGGACGCCGACGATGCGGACGATGTCGTGATGGATACGTTCCGGGTGTTGTGGACCACCGTGCTGCCAGGCGACGACGAGCAGGGCATCATGCCGCTCCTGCTGCGTATCACCCGTCAGCGGGCCATCGACCGGCTTCGCACGCGACGGCGTTTCGTGCGCCTGGTCACGGCGCTCACCCCAGCTGAAGTCGAGCGGTCGGTCGTCGCGGCTGTCGAGCCGAACGAAGCCGCGCAACCTGGCTGGCATGTCCACACGCAGGTGCATGCCGCACTCTCGGCATTGCCGCCGGAACAGTGCAGGGCAGTGTCGCTCGCGTATTTCGAAGGGCTCGCACAGTCAGAAATCGCCGACATCCTCGGCGTTCCACTCGGCACCGTCAAGACCAGGATCCGCCTCGGATTCGCTCGGCTGCGCACGTCACTTGCACCTTTGAAGGACTGGCTTCCATGACCGCGCACGACTGGTTCATCGAGCATCGCACTGAGTATGCCGCGCGCGTACTCGACGCCGACGAAATGCGGGCCTTCGAGGAGCACCTCGCGCGCTGTGAAGCCTGCCGCGTCGCCGTGCAGCGCATCGAAGAGGAGCTCCGATGGTTGCCGATGGGTGCGGCACCGGTCACGCCGCGGCCGGGATTGCAGCGCAGAATCCTCGACCACGCCGTCGGTCGGTCGCCGACGCGTTGGCAGCGCTGGGGAATTCCGATCGGCATGGCCGCATCGCTCATCTCTGGTGTCGTAGGATGGCAGGTCGGGCAGCAATCGGTGCGCGAACCGCTCGCCCCGCCGGTCGCGTCAACGCCGGCGCCGCAGCCCGTGCCGGATACGAGGCTCGCCGCGCTGCAGGATACACTCTCCATCATGCGTCACGCTGCACGCGTGATGCAGGCGAAGATCAGAATGCACGGCAAGGAGGGCGGCATGGTCATCTTCGCCGACGCAAAGACCCATCGCTGGAACGTGGTTGTGCATGGCCTGCCAGCGGCGCCAGCCGATGCGCGTTACCAGTTCTGGTTCATCACCGCCGCTGGCATGGTCCGCGGCGCCGCGGTAAACGTCAGTCCAGGTACGCCGATGATCTTCACGACCGGAATGCCCGAACAGGCGCACGGTGAAGTGCTGGGCGCCGCGCTGACGATGGAACCGACGACGGCAACCAGCGGACCGCCGCGCGGCAAACAACTCGCGCACCTGATGCTGGCGGAAGGTGCGTAGCCGCCGTCGGCGCTACGCGAGCGCCGACTCGACGAATTCCGCTGACATCAGCCCGTTGAGCGACCGACCGTGCGAGTCGTGAATGCTGCGCACGGCATTCACCATCTCGAGCGCAGTCTCGGTGCACGGCGGCAGCTCGCGATCCGATTCACCTAGCGGTGTCACACGCTCACCCCATTTCACAAGCAGTGAGCAGTACGTCAGACCACCGCCAAACGCCGGCATCAGGATATGTGCCCCCGGCGTCACGCGGCCTTCCTCCAGCGCTTCCACCAGTGCAACCGGAACAGTCGCCGAGCTCATGTTCCCGTATTTGTGCACCGTCACCATCACGCGCTCCATCGAAAGGCCGGCGTATTTCGCGACCGACTCGATGATGCGAAGATTCGCCTGATGCGGTACGACCAGATCGATCTGCGCCGGCGTGAGACCGGTGTCGTGCAACACTCGCGCGGATGCTTCAACCATCGCATGCACCGCCCGTTTGAAAATCGCCTGCCCATCAAAGTCCCAGATCGTGTCGCCGAAACGCACATCGCTGTTCGCGTAGCACAACCCCAGTCCGCGCACCCGCAGCGTGTCGCGCGCCTCGGCATCACAGCCGAGCGCACTGCCGATCATTCCTTCTGCGTTGTCGGTTGCCTGCAGCACAACGGCCGCCGCGCCATCGCCAAACAGCACCGCCACGTTGCGGTTGCTCCAGTCCATGAATGGACTGATCAGCTCCACGCCGATCACGACCGCGTTCTTTACCATGCCGCTGCGGATCATCGCGGTTGCCGTCGCCAGGCCGTAGCAGAAACTGGTGCAGGCGGTATTCACGTCCATCGCGGCGGCGCGCGTGGCACCAAGTGCGATCTGCACACCCGATGCGCTGTTCGGCACACCCTCGTCGTTGCTGCAACTGCCGTAGATGATCAGATCGATGTCTTTCCCTTCCAGCCCCGCACAAGCCAGCGCCCGCGACGCCGCCACGATCGACAGCTCGATCGCCGGCACATGCGACACCCGCCGCTCCTTCATCCCCGTACGTGAACTGATCCACTCGTCGGATGTATCGAGAAACGTCGACAGATCAGCGTTTGTCAGGATGGCGGGAGGCATGCACTTCCCCCATCCCGTGATGGCCGCATAAGTCATGGTCGCGATCGCCTGGTTTATCGGGTTGTCACAATAGTACCGCCCGGTACGACTTAAATCAGCGTCTCCATCGGCAGCGCATCGCGCGCACGCACAGCCGCAGTGTACGGGCCGAGCAGGTGCGCGATGCTGTTGGCGTAGTAGCTGACAAGCTCGCGCCCATGCGGCAGCACGAGATAGCTGTCGCCCTGCGTGAGCACCACCCGCCGCATTTCGAGCATCTTGAGTGCCAGCGCCAGTGTCTCCTCCGCGTCGCGATCACTGCGGACGATGCGGGCATTCAGTTCGACGAGTTCGTCGCGCAAGTCATCAATGCGTGCGAGCAACGTACGGCGCGCGATCAGCTCGCCACCGAGGCTTTGAATCGCCGCGCACACCAGCGGTACCGGCGTCACCGGGATCAGCGCTCCGATGCGCTCCATGATCCGATCGGTCAGTTCGGCCACCAGCGCCAGTCGTTCCGGTCGGGGAATGGTGAACAGGTCCGGCTGATTCGCGTACCACGGCGCCAGCGGAACCGGTGCGCCGATCATCACCGCCGCCCGGCCATATCGCTTCCATCGCCGCGTCAGGATCCGTCCCACGTTCCAGAAGACGTACGGCACTACTTCCGCCAGCTGCGCGAACTTGCCTGATGGCTTGCCACCGTTGGTGGCATTGAGCTCGCGCAGAAGTGACCGGTCTTCCAGCACGCGATCGTAGTTGATCGCGACCGGGATCACATGGATGCGGCTGTGATATGCAGGGTCGTGACCGATGCCAAGGACATAGTCCAGCAATCCGATTTTCGGGGGACGCAGCTTGCCATCGCGCGTCAGTCCACCTTCGAGAAAGATTCCCTGCGTCACACCTTCGCGCGTGATCAGTTGCACATATCGCTCAAGCACCGTGTGGTACAGGCGCTCGCGATGCTTGCGACGGACGAAATATCCGCCGAACGCCTTGAATATCTGTTCCAGCGGAAATGCGCGTGCCCACTCGCCCACCGCATAGCTGATTGCGACCTGTCCTGACAGCGCAAAACCAACCAGCACATAGTCGGCATTGCTGCGGTGATTCATCAGATATACGACCACCGCGTCCTTCGGCAGCCGACGCACGGCGGCGCGATCCTCGTATTCCACCGTCACGTGGTAGAACAGTCCCAGCAGCATCCGTGACAGCCTGAATCCCACTTCGTAGTAGGCGATGATGCTGAAGAACGGCACGATCTCCCGGACGTAGACGTCCACCATCCGCCACGCCGTCGGCAGGTCGGTGCCGGTGGTGGCCACGTGCTCCGCGACCGCGTCAGCAATCACCGGGTCAGCCAGCAGCAGTGCCCTGACATGCGGCCTGCCGCGCAGCTTGAAGCGATCGAGTCGCCCGCGGTACTTCATGCGTGCGCGCGCCGCCATCCGATTGCCAATGCGCGTGATCCGCCGGCGAAAGACGCGGGCCAGCACCAGCAACGCGACAAGGACGGCCAGCACGGCGCTGATCACAGGGGGCATAGGGCCCGAACTTCGGGACCGACGCAGGGTTCGGCAAGCGCGCGCATAGCTTGTTCGGCAGTTCCCGCCACTGCGGGAGAGTCGAACCACTGAAATGCATCGCCCCGGGAGCGTCGGATGTGGCGTCGTGTGCTGGCAGGTCTCGCGATTGTACTCGTCGTCGCCATCGGCGCCGCCCTTGCCGTGCTGCCGGGCATGGTCGATCGCCGCATGAACAAGGTCGTGACAGCCGCGCACGTCGCCGTCACGGATTCGGCGCGAGCGCTGCATCGCACGCTGATTGTCGCCGACATGCACGCCGACGAACTGCTGTGGGGTCGTGACCCGCTGGCGCGCGCCGATCACGGCCATGTCGACGTGCCGCGAATGACCGACGGCAACGTCGCGCTGCAGGTCTTCGGCGTGGTTACGAAAACGCCGAAGAATCAGAACTACGATCACAACACCGGCGAAACTGACAACATCCTGCTGCTCGCGCTGGCGCAACGCTGGCCGGTGTCCACCTGGAACAGCCTGCGCGCACGCGCCATCTATCAGGCATCAAGACTCCAGGACGCCGCTGTCCGCTCCAACGGCGCGCTGGTGCTCGTCACCGATCGCGCATCACTCAGCGCCTTTCTTGCAAAGCGCGCCACGTCGCCGGACATTCACGCCGCAATGCTTGGCATCGAAGGGCTGCACGCGCTGGACGGGAAGCTGGAAAGCGTTGACACGCTGTTCGCGCACGGTTTTCGCATGATGGGCCTCGCGCATTTCTTCGACAACGAGGTGGCCGCGTCAGCGCACGGGGTCACGCACGCCGGCCTGACTCCGCTCGGTCGGAAGGTGATCGAGCGGATGGAGTCGCTGCACATCCTCGTCGATCTCGCGCATTCCTCGCCACAGACGGTGAGCGAGGTGCTGGCGATGGCGAAACGGCCAATCGTGGTGTCGCATACCGGCGTCGCTGCCACCTGCCCGGGCCCGCGCAATCTCACCGATGACCAGCTCAAGGGGATCGCAGCCAACGGCGGTGTCGTCGGCATCGGATACTGGGACGCCGCCGTCTGCACGCTCGGCGCCGCGTCGATCGCGAAGGCCATCCGGCACGCGGTGGATGTCGCGGGTATCGATCATGTCGGTCTTGGCTCGGACTTCGATGGCGCTACGTCCACACCGTTTGCGACGGACGGGCTGGTGGAGATCACGCAGGCGCTGATGGATGAGAAGTTCACCAGCGCCGAGATCGCGCAGATCATGGGCGGGAACGTCATACGCCTCTTTGGCACATCGCTGCCCTGATGCGATCAGGCGTGGTGACGCTCTACGCCTGCACCCTGTTCGTCGCCGGCGCATTGCTCTTCCTCGTGCAGCCAATGTTCGCCAGAATGGTGCTGCCGCTGCTGGGCGGATCGCCGGCCGTCTGGAATACTGCGATGGTGTTCTATCAGGTCGCGCTGCTGGTGAGTTACCTCTATGCGCATGCATCGCAACGCTGGTTGACGCGCGCGCAACAGGTTGCGCTTCATCTCGTGTTGCTGCTGCTTCCGCTGGTCGTACTGCCGATCGCCGTTCCGCACGGCTGGAGCCCACCCACGGAGTCAAATCCAATCCCGTGGATGCTCGGCCTCATGCTGGTTGCGATCGGATTGCCGTTCTGCGTCGTCGCCACCACCAGTCCGTTGATGCAGATGTGGTTCTCGCAGCTTGACGA
>JANMWU010000306.1:0-1647 GCA_031380785.1 Gemmatimonadaceae bacterium | reverse complement strand
CGAGTGCACATCAGCACCTGCAGCACGCGCGCTCGTCGAGGTATTCGCACTCGCGACGCGCAGTCGGGACGAAGCCGAGCGTCGCGATGTCAGCGAGATGGCAGCATGGGATCGGAAGGCGCACGGATGGATCGTGTACTTCGCCAGCGATCGGCTCGTGGGCGCGCAGCCGCCGGCTCTCATGAGTGCACCGGAAGCACCGGAAGCGCCGGAGACGCCGCCTGCGCCAGCCATGCCCTCTGCGCCGCAACAGCGTTCGCCGTCAGACAGTCTTCCCTTTCCTCATATCGAGCCCGCGCCCGCAGTGGCGCCAGCACCAGCCGAAAGCGGCAGTCCGCGTCCGCGCACGCGCGGGCAACATGCGATGCCTCCGGCAGCGTTACCTCCCGCTGCGCCTCCGACACCGGCCGCTGGGGCACCCGGCGCAGCAGGCGCCGCTGCCGGCAGCGACAATCTCGCGACGGCTGGTGACGCCAACAGTGACACGCTGCTCGCGATGCCACGCGTCGACCTGCCCGACCGCTGCGTTCCGGGCGTCGACACCGGCGTCACACTTTCGATCGGACTGCGCGCGCCGGTCACGCCTACCGAGACCGGCGTGATGACTTTCGTGTCGGCACGCACCGTGACGACGATCGACATCGAACTGATGGTCGAAGCGCCCGACTTCACCTGCGCGGAAGGGTGGAAGCACACGCTGACGGTTGACAAGGCCGATCCGTTTTCAAAATCGGTCGATCTGCATCTCGTCCCGACGGCAGCTGACGACAAAACGGTCCGGCAGTGCACGGTGCGCGTTCACTACTCGTACACCGGACAGCCCGCCGGCACCGCGGTCCGTCGTATCCTGCTCGGCGACGCGACGCTGGAGGATGCAGCGGCAACGAAGCAGCCGGTCGCTGCACCGTTGCAGATCGCGGCGACGACCACACCTGTCGACCTGACAATCCGCATTTCGCGGCGCGACGAAAGCGATGCCGCACGTGAGTTGCTCTGGACGCTGCTGGATTGTGCTCACCCGATCGCGCTGCCAAACGCACCGATCACGCAGACGGTTGGTGACCGCGACACCGCGTCGTCATTCGCAACGAAAGTCACCAGCCAGGTGAACGCCGCTGATGGCACCGTTGCCATCGACACCATATTGCGAGGCATCGGCACGCTGGTGCGGCGCGCGATACCGACGGAAGTGCTCAAGGCGCTCGGCGACGTGGCTGCCGCAGTCGGCAGCGATCGACTCGCGCGCATTCTGCTGCTGACAGACGAGAGCTACGTGCCGTGGGAGCTGGCGCTGCTCGATCCGCCGCCAAACGCCACCCGGGCTCCGTTCCTCGGTGCGCAATTCGCCGTGTCGCGGTGGCTGCACGGCGAGGTCGATGTGGTGGTGCCGCCGCCGGCGACGCTCAACGTGAACAACCTCGCTGTGGTGCTCGGCAACTACGACGCGTCGAGTCTCAACGCGCTGCCGCACGCGAAAGAGGAATCGGCGGCGTTGGTGGATCAGGCGACGAAGACACCAACACTGTTCCCGCACGTGACAAGCGTGACCGCCAGTCTCGATTCACTGGTCGATCTGCTGAACGGCAAACTGCAATCACCCAATGGCACGCTGGCGCCGGAGATGGTGCACTTCGCCTGTCACGGAGA
>JANMWU010000305.1:0-6830 GCA_031380785.1 Gemmatimonadaceae bacterium | reverse complement strand
CGAGCTGACGCGGCACTTCAGTGGAGTGGCCGATGCTGATGTATCCCATGGTGCTCGACGCCGGGCAGACAGCGGGAGATGTGCTGGAGTTGTTACGTGACATGCCCAGTCCAGGCCGAGCGACAGCAGTCCTGCTGCGCTGGACCGACCGACTGCGCGTGCGATGGTTTGGATTCGATCGCGAGACGCTGACGGCCGAGTGCACATCAGCACCTGCAGCGCGTGCGCTCGTCGATGTATTCGCACTCGCGACGCGCAGTCGGGACGAAGCCGAGCGTCGCGATGTCAGCGAGATGGCAGCATGGGATCGGAAGGCGCACGGATGGATCGTGTACTTCGCCAGCGATCGGCTCGTGGGCGCGCAGCCGCCGTCTCTCATGAGTGCACCGGAAGCACCGGAAGCACCGGAGACGCCGCCTGCGCCAGCCATGCCACCTGCGCCGCAACAGCGTTCGCCGTCAGTCATTCTTCCCGTTCCTCATATCGAGCCCGCGCCAGCAGCGGCGCCAGCGCCAGCCGAAAGCGGCAGTCCGCGTCCGCGCACGCGCGGGCAACATGCGATGCCTCCGGCAGCGTTGCCGCCCGCTGCGCCTCCGACACCGACCGCTGGGGCACCCGGCGCAGCAGGCGCCGCTGCCGGCAGCGACGATCTCGCGACGGCACGTGACGCCAACAGTGACACGCTGCTCGCGATGCCACGCGTCGACCTGCCCGACCGCTGCGTTCCGGGCGTCGACACCGGCGTCACACTTTCGATCGGGCTGCGCGCGCCGGTCACGCCTACCGAGACCGGCGTGATGGCTTTCGTGTCGGCACGCACCGTGAAGACGATCGACATCGAACTGATGGTCGAAGCGCCCGACTTCACCTGCGCGGAAGGCTGGAAGCACACGCTGACGGTTGACAAGGCCGATCCGTTTTCGAAATCGGTCGATCTGCATCTCGTCCCGACGGCAGCTGACGATAAAACGGTCCGGCCGTGCACGGTGCGCGTTCACTACTCGTACACCGGACAGCCCGCCGGCACCGCCGTCCGTCGTATCCTGCTCGGCGACGCGACGCTGGAGGATGCAGCGGCAACGAAGCAGCCGGTCGCTGCACCGTTGCAAATCGCGGCGACGACCACACCTGTCGATCTGACAATCCGCATTTCGCGGCGCGACGAAAGCGATGCCGCACGTGAGTTGCTGTGGACGCTGCTGGATTGTGCGCACCCGATCGCGCTGCCAAATGCACCGATCACGCAGAAGGTCGGCGATCGCGACACCGCGTCGTCGTTCGCAACAAAAGTCACCAGCCAGGTGAACGCCGCTGATGGCACCGTTGCCATCGATACCATGATGCGCGGCATCGGCACGCTGGTGCGCCGCGCGATACCGGCGGAAGTACTCAAGGCGTTGGCCGACGTCGCCGCCGCAGTCGGCACCGATCGACTCGCGCGCATTCTGCTGCTGACCGACGAGAGCTACGTGCCATGGGAACTGGCGCTGCTCGATCCACCGCCGAACGCCGCGCGTGCCCCGTTTCTCGGTGCGCAATTCGCGATCTCGCGATGGCCGCACGGCGAAGTCGATGTGGTGGTGCCACCACCGGCCACGCTCAACGTGAACAACCTTGCCGTTGTACTCGGCAACTATGACGCGTCGAGCCTCAACGCGCTGCCGCACGCGAAGGAAGAATCGGCGGCACTGGTTGATCAGGCAACGAAGACACCAACACTGTTCCCGCACGTGACAAGCGTGACCGCCAGTCTCGATTCACTGGTCGATCTGCTGAACGGCAAACTGCAATCACCCAATGGCACGCTGGCGCCGGAGATGGTGCACTTCGCCTGTCACGGAGAAGTGCTCGGCACTGGCATTTCGAAGCGTTCGGTGTTGTACATGAGCGACGGTACGGCGATGTCAGAGACACTGTTCGTCGCGTCGGCGCTCGGCCGGACGACGAAGTCATTCCTGTTCATGAATGCCTGTCAGGTCGGTGTCGGCGGCGATGAGCTTGGACAGTATGCAGGCTTCCCTGGCATGGCGATCGGTGCCGGATTCAGCGGATTCCTCGGACCGCTGTGGAGTGTGAACGATCAGATCGCAAAGAGCATCGCGCTTGACTTCTACACGCGCGCGTTTGGTGCCGACGGCAGCGCACCGCGTCCTGTTTCCGACGTGCTGGCCGACATGCGCTCGCAGTACGCCAGCGAGCCCGATCCAAAGAAGCGTCAGTCAACGTGGCTGGCCTACGTGCACTACGGACATCCGCATTTCACGCTGTCACACACCTGAACCAGCACGGAGACGGACATGCCAGACTTCGTACTCGACGGCACCAGCGCCAAGGTCGACATCGGACAGGGTTACGCCCTGCGCGCACCCGGTATGACGGCCAGCGGCACGACCAGCGATGGGCCGCGCAAGCTTGGCACCCGATCGCCGGCCGCGCAGGAAATGCCGGCACTCGATACCGCACTCGCCAACGCAAATGTGACCGAGATCAAGCAGGTGGAGCTGAACGATGTGCGCACGCAGTCCGCAGCGGGCGCCGTCAATCGATCGCGCGCGCCGAATGGTGACGACGCGCTGGAACTCGAAGTGCCGATGACCGATCCCGACAAAGGCTGCATCGTGCTGAGTGTCACCGACGGGGCACTGAGCTGGCATGTGCCACTCAATGACGACAATACGGTGCAGACACCGGCCAATCGCGGCGGTGGCGGCGCGAAATATGTGTTCCGCATTCCGAACACAGCGCCACAGCAGGGCGCGGCCGGTGCGAAGCGCGGCATCATCGGTGCCATCGGCAAGAAGTTGCTCAAGGTGCTCGTCTATCCCATCACCGATCCGATTCTCGGGCCCATCGGCGAACATTTTGCGCGCAAGTGGGAAACGCAAAAACGACCGTATGGTGTGCGCACATTCACGCCCGAGAACTATCAGATGCCGGATGCCGGTGCCTTCACCGATGCCGACTGGGCACGTATGGCGGAAGGCCCGGCCCTGCTGTTCGTGCATGGGACCTTCAGCACCGCGCATGGTGGATTCAGCCAGCTGCCGAAGGGTGTCATGCAGGAACTGAGCGACAAGTATGGCGGTCGCGTGTTCGCCTACAATCACTTCTCACTCAGCGATGATCCGCAGACCAACGCGAAGAAGTTTTTCGAGATGATGCGCGCTGCCGGCGCGAAGCTGAACGTCGACATCATCTGTCACAGCCGCGGCGGCCTGGTATCGCGGGCACTGTCGGAGCGCGCGTCGGGCAGCGACGTAACGGACGCGGAGTTCCGTGTCGGATCGGTGGTATTCGTCGGCACGCCGAACGCCGGAACGCTGCTGGCACAGCCCGATCACATGATGGACATGATCGATCGCTACACGACCGCATTGAATGTGATTCCGGCCGGACCGGTGGAGGAGATTCTCGAGGCCATCGTGACGACGGTGAAGCTCGTCGCGCACGCCACGATGAAAGCGCTCGATGGTCTGATGTCGATGAACCCGGTCGGCGACTATCTCAAGGGCGTGAACGTCGCCAGCGACAATGGCACGAAATACTTCGCGATCTGCGCCAACTTCGAGCCGAACACCGATGCCACGGCGCCGCTCAGGACGATCATCAAACAAAAGGTGGGCGATGCGATCGTCGACCGGATCTTCAATGATGCGCCGAACGATCTGGTGGTGCCGACCAACGGCGTCTTCACGTCCACCGGACCACACTTTCCGCTGGCCGAGACGTCGCGGCTGGTGTTTCCGTCCGATCGCGCGATCTGGCACTCGGCCTACTTCGAGCAACCGGAAACGGCGGACCGGCTGCGTCAATGGTTGCCGAGTGCGCCGGTGAGTTGAGCAGCGGCCGGGAACGTGTCAGGTGCCGGCGATGGCTGATGGCGCGCTCGTCTTTGTGAACAGCAGCGTGCGACGGGCGCCCCGGTCATTGATCTGAACGATGTTCACCTGATCGGCGTGATACTCGCTCAGCATCAGGTTTCGCAGTGTGACGCCCGCAACACCGGCCGGAAGCGCGGTGCGAAAGCAGAGCCAGTAGAGATCGCCTACCCGTTGCGCACCGCAACTCGCGAGCTGCAGGTCGCGTGCGTGTGCATCGCGCAGCACGAATGCGGCGCGCACGTAGCGAGCGATGTCAGCTGGCGCAGCTGATGAATCCGTCGGCGGCTTGCGACCGCTGAATTTCGCAACCGAGGCCGAGAAATCGTCGGCGAAGGTGCGGATCGTGAGCGTCACTCCGACCGGGGATGCTGTGAGTACGGTGAGTGTCGTGTGAATCGCGTGTGCCTCGATGACTGCCGGCAGCGCGAGTGTCGCCATCAACAGCGCTCCGACACGCGCTGATAATCGCCGCTGGCAGTGTTTCATCGCGGAAATCGCTCGATGGCCCAGCCGCTGGCAACGAGCGTGATTGCAGCGGAGATGCTGATGAGGCGAAGCTGAAACGCCTCCGGCCCGTTGCGACGTTGCGGCAGCGCGTGCAGCGCCTTGTCGAGGCCGAGGAACGCCACGGCTGCAATACAGAGAATCACAACCTGACCCGCCTCGATACCGACATTGAAGCCAAGCAGCGGGACGGCGATGTGATCCATGAAGAGGCTCTTGAGGTAGTCGGCGAAACCGGCGCCATGCACCAGCCCGAACACCGCCGCAAAGACAGGGCGATGGCGCGCGCCCGTTCCATGCGCCGCACGGTCGCGCATGACGAGATTCTCGATGCCAGTCGCCACGATCGTCACCGGGATCAGAAACTCCACGATCCGCGATGGTAACACCAGGATATCGGTCACCGCGAGGAGCAGCGTCACCGAGTGGCCGATGGTAAACGCGCTGATCACCATCAGTGCGGCGCGCCAGTCGCGCGCGCGATAGATGGCCGCCAGCGCCAGCAGGAACAGGATATGATCGGCCGCATCCCACGCCACGATGTGGTGGAATCCGAGGCGAAAGAAGGCGAGAAAGTCTGACATGGTTCAGCGGCTGCGTGGTGCGACCTCTACCGGGCGACGTGGAACATACGTCACCGTTCGCCGGGCGGATTGGTGCGACAGTGTGTCGGGCGCGCGCCATATCGAGCCGCGATCCAAGGCCACGATCGCGTGACAGTCGCTTGCGCGGAGAGAGATGCCGTAGGTCGGCACGTCATTGATTGTTGCGGCCCGCGTTGCGGCAGCGCTGTTTCCCATTCGCCAATGCGCATTGTCTTGCGTCGGCTCGATGATTCCCGAACTCATCCGCTTCAATGTCCGTCATGTCTTCCCGTCGATTCGGCGCTGCATTCGCCGCCATGCTTGTTCTCGCCGCCTGCGGTCGTGCGGCCGAAGGGTTGCTTGCACCATCGGGTCAGACGATCGCCCCAGGGGCAATCAGTCCAGCGGCTGCACCACAGAGTGTAACGAAGCTCGTCATCTCGGAGGTGATGGCCGATCCGGCCACGATCTCTGACGCGAACGGCGAGTGGTTCGAGCTGCATAACCCTGCCGCCGCGAGTGTCAGTCTCACCGGATTTCAGATCGCGTCCGCGAATGACGCCACCGTCACGATCACCGGCGCGGTGAGCATACCGGCTGGCGGCTATGTGGTCATCGCAAAGAACGCGGACAACGCCGTCAACGGCGGGCTGAATGCGGTCTTCAGTTTTGGCGCGCTCAATCTTGCGAACAACGCCACCGACTGGCTGACGATTCGCGACAACGTTGGCGCGCTGGTGGACAGCGTGAGCTGGGGCGCCACACCGCCCACGGGCGCATCGCGGGCGAAACGCGCCATGGTGATCGACTGCACGCCGTTCAGCGACAATCGCGCCTGGGGCACATCAGCCGCGACGTACGCCAGCGGCAATCGCGGAACGCCGGGTGCCGCGAACGATGTGAGCGATTATTCGGCGCCGGATCTGTGCGGCGGTGGTGTGCCGGGTGGTCCGGTGGCAACGGTCACGGTGACACCGAATCCGGCATCGGTTGCAGTCAGTGCCACGCGCGCCTTCACTGCGGTGCCGAAGGACGCCGCCGGCACGACCGTCACGACGACGTTCACGTGGGCCAGCAGCGATCCCGCTGTGGCCACAATCGACGCCGCGACGGGAGTCGCCACAGGCCTCGCCCTCGGCACGACGACGATCTCCGCCACGTCTGCGAATGGCATCATTGGATCGGCGATTCTGACTGTCGCAGCGGCAGGCGACATCGCCACTGTGAGCGTCGGTACGGCATCGATTCCGGCTGGCTTCCAGACGCAGCTCTTCGCAACGGCGCGCGACGGCACCGGTACCGCCGTCACGACGACAGTTGCGTGGTCAGTTGACGCTGCCGATGCCGCACGCTTGTCGGTTGACGCAAACGGTGTGATCAGCGCCATCGCCGCTGGCACCGCGCGCGTTGTCGCCACGGCGCCGAACGGCGTCAGCGGATCGGCGGTTGTGACGATCGAAGTGCCGGTTCCGGCCATCCCCGGTGTCTATCGCAACAACGTGGAATTCGGCACGCCCGCCGATGGCAACAGCACCGACGACTTTATCATTACGCGCCCGGAAGCCACAATCAGTTACAACCGCAATACAGGGGGGCCGAACTGGGTTTCGTACGCGCTGGATGCGGCCCAATTCGGCACCGAAGATCGTTGCAACTGTTTCACCAACGATCCGGCGGCACTGGCCGCAGGATTTCCTGTCATCCGCACTTCCGACTACACCAACGGCGGATACGATCGCGGCCACATGATGCGGTCGGCTGATCGCACGCTGACCAACTACGAAAACGCCACCACGTTCTATCTGTCGAATGTCGTGCCACAGACGGCCGACCTGAATCAGGGCGTGTGGGCGAGCCTCGA
>JANMWU010000611.1:0-3325 GCA_031380785.1 Gemmatimonadaceae bacterium | reverse complement strand
CGGCGGTGCGCGGCTTGAAGTGATGTCTACGTCCACGCTCAACCCGGTGCAGTCAGCGCCGGGGGCGCAGCGAATGGGGCTGACGCACTTCGCGATCGCGCTGGGCTCTGATGCGGCGGTCGATGCGCTGACGGAGCGGCTCCGCGGCGATGGATATCCTATTCTGGATGTGCCGCGTCGGACGGGGGACGGGTATTACGAGAGTGTGACGCTGGATCCGGATGGGAATCGGGTTGAGGTGACGGCGTAAGTGGGGTGGGATTCACGGGAAAGATGAAGGTGGCCAGAATCAAAGGGTCAAAATCAAGGGGTCAGAGATCTTGATCTGATCAAGATCTCTGACCCCTTGAAACGAAGCGAAACAGCGCAGTCGGGTCGCTACCTGCAGGAAAATCACCAACTTGCGATCAAGTGCTCTGTCCCCTTGATCCGACGCGTTCGCTCAACCGCGTGCAGTGATCAAACCAATCCACCAAACCTCCGCGACCGTCCAGCCCCGCCAGAGCGCCGCCAACCAATTCCTGGAACGCCGACAGCCGCTCCCGTTTGTAGTCACGAAGTTTGAGCGCGCTGACATCATCGATCTTCAGCAGGTCATATCGCGCATCAAAATCGAACGCGATCGGTTTGAGCGTACCGGTGTCCGTGATCACGAGTGGATTGATGAGATCCGCCAATGGTCGCTCGTCATGGAGCGTGCCCATGCCCCAACCGAGCAGTCCGGCGTAGGCGTCGCGCTGTCGCCAGAGGCCTGCGGTCGGTGCGAGGTCGCAGTGGAGAGCTATTTCTTCCGGGAGCTCCTGTCGCAGCGCGTGCACAACCAGATACAGACGCGCCTGATCAGTGGCACTGAAGAATGACGAGTCATCGAGTCCTCGCGCGCGACCAGCGCGGGCAACAGGGCGGATCTGCAGAGCCTTGGCGCCCAGACTCACCAGATGATCGGCCAGATCCGGCAGCTCGGACAACGCGTTGCGCGTGAGCGAGATGGCTGCGGCGACGCGTCGGCCACGTGCCGCATTACGCTGCAACGCGTCGCACGCACGCTCGAAAGCGTCGGTGCGACCACGCAACACGTTGTGCGTGTCGGCCATGCCATCGAAGCTGATCGCCAGTCCATCAAGCAGGTCCAGCAGATGATCGTTGCGCTCGGAGGCGAGCAGGCCATTCGTGATCATCGTCACGCGAAATCCGATGGCGCGCGCGTGCGCAATCACTGCGCCGAGCGCGGGATACACGAGCGGTTCTCCGCCCGACAGACTGAGGAGCGCATAGCCTTCGTTTCGCAGCACGTCGAGTGCGGCGCAGAGCAGATCCGGATCGAGCGCGGTGCGCTGGCGCTGATCGGACTCCGAGTAGCAGTGCAGACAGGCAAGGTTGCACAGTCGCGTCGGATGCAGGTGTACGATGCGGTCGGGCAGGAAGCCCGACCGCATCGCGTGCTGCGGCTCCTGCCGGAGTTCAGTGGTTGAACCCACGATTCAGCTCGCGTCCTTCGAGTTCGTCGACATTGAACGCGATCTGCACATGGAAGCGATCCCAGTCGATGATGCCGTACGGGAAGACTTCCCATTTCTGGATGCCGTGTTTCGCTGAGAGCTTCTCGAGCCGCGGCATCCTGTCGCTGAAGTAGTCAATGCAGATGCCGTAGATGCAGGGGTCGAATCGGAACATGGTCAATCCGTCGATCAGCACTTTTTCGGCAAGCCCCGCGATGACTGCATCACTCAGTTTGAAGTTTGCGAGCCGCTTCGACATGCGAGCGGAAAGCTCCTTCGCGTTCACGTCTGCCATGCTGATGCCTCCTGTGGAATGCATCCGGTGCCACTGACTCGACCGGCAACGTCGATCGCTGAGGTCGGCAACGACGGAGCACCGCTGTATCATCGTTGATGAAAGAGCAGGACGCGGCGTTGTGACCTCGCGTCTCACTGCTAAGCGACGCACTGCTGAAAACGCCCGGACGACTGCCGGTCGGGCTCGGCCGACCTGTTGCAGCCTGAGCAGATGATGCGTGCCGTCCGGAACCGACTGCAGGTTTCCCGACAGTCTCAGGCGTGGAAGTCGGGTGCCGCGCCGCCTGGTATTCGCCAGATCAGACGGGTCGGGTCAGGGGGCGAATCAAGGTGTCAGAGCTCTTGGTCTGAGCAAAATGTCTGATCAAGATCTCTGACCCCTTGAAACGAATTGAACAACGCAGTCAGTGCGTTTTCGATGCTGAAGGCGAGCGCCCGATCAAGAGCTCTGACCCCTTGATCCTGACCCCTTGATCGACGATGAACGCGTTCGACGCGGCCGGGACCAGCGGAGGGTCGGCGGAGCTGCTTGCTGAACTCGATGCATTGTTCACGGGTCAGAACGTGTCGGCCAGTGCCGACACGACGTCGATTCCTGCCGCGTTTCTCCGTGTGACAGTCGCCGCCTCACTGAACCCACACGCGTGCCCAGAAGGCGACGCGCAGTGAGAATGAGCCGATAGGCGGATCCGGTACGCGTTCCAAGGTGGTGAGTGAGGTGAGCAGGATCCGGTGCGGCGCGGGGAACTCCGGCGCCACGCCAGACCCCGCTGGGATCACGGACACCGCGTCGCACGTGCTCCGACCGCAGGCCGAACCGACATGTCACAGGCAACAGGCAGCAAACTGAATCTTCCCACTCGGCTGATCATCGGCGTGATCGGTGTGGTCGCGATGGTGAGCGGCTTTCGCAGGTGCAGCATTGGGCTCGGCGAGATCAGCAGCGCCGTTGATTTCGAGGGCGTCGTGACGGCGATGAATGCGCAGGTCGATTCGGGCAACATGGCGATGTTCGCAGCGCAGCCGCTGCTGCTAACGCTGGTCAACGACTTCAACAAGCTCGGTCTGCCGGCGATGCGGCAACAGGACACTGCGCAGGCACGCAAAGCGCACGACCTTTTCGGCCAATCGTCGGCACATTTCCGCAACGCGGCGAAGCTCGGCGGCGTTGCCGCTGGGAAGGACGACCGCGTGACGATGAAAGCGATCTGGCCTCTTAAACTCACGTCGTACAACGGCCTCAGTGACGTTGAGGCAATCAATCAGCACATCGCGGGACTGCTTCGTGACGAATCGGCGATGAGTGCGAAAGCGCTGATGGATAGCGTGTTGAGTTGTGCCCGCCAGAGAGACTCACTGCAACTCGGCGCGATCAATGCTCAGGCGCAGGCAGAAGCGGCGACCGCAGCGTCAAAAAAGTAGCAGTGCGAGTGCGAAGCACTTCGATCAGCGGCCGCGGAACATCGCGACTCACCGCGTCCAGAACACGATGCTGCCGCAGCCGTTCTGCTGCGAGAACTGCGGCGGCG
>JANMWU010000610.1:0-1561 GCA_031380785.1 Gemmatimonadaceae bacterium | reverse complement strand
CGGCGGTGCGCGGCTTGAAGTGATGTCTACGTCCACGCTCAACCCGGTGCAGTCAGCGCCGGGGGCGCAGCGAATGGGGCTGACGCACTTCGCGATCGCGCTGGGCTCTGATGCGGCGGTCGATGCGCTGACGGAGCGGCTTCGGGCCGACGGGTTTCCGATTCTCGACGGTCCGCGTCGGACGGGGGACGGGTATTACGAGAGTGTGACGGTGGACCCGGATGGGAACCGGGTTGAGGTGACGGCGTAGGGCGGTTTCACGGGATCAGAGATCTTAGTCGGATCAAGGGGACAGAGCCCTTGATCCGATCAAGAGCTCTGTCCCCTTGTTCGGGACCTTGATCAGACGCGCTCGCTCAACCGCGCGCAATGATCGAACCAATCCACCAACCCGCCTCGACCTTCCAGCCCCGCAAGCGCGCCGCCGATCAGTTCCTGCAACCCCGACAGCCGTTCACGCTTGTAGTCACGAAGAGTAAGCGCGCTGACATCAGTGATCGACAGCAGGTCGTATCCTTTGTCAAAATCGAAAGCGATCGGCTTGAGTGTACCGCTGTCCGTGATCACGAGCGGATTGACGAGATCAGCGAGCGGTCGCTCCTCGTGCGGCGCGTCTTTTCCGCAGCCGAGCAGTCCGGCGTAGGCGTCACGCTGTTGCCAGAGGCCTTCAGACGGTGCGAGGTCGCAATGAAGCGTGACGTCGTCCGGGAGCTCCTGTCGCAACGCTTGCACAACCAGGTATAGACGTGTCTGATCTGTGGCGCTGAAGAACGATGAATCATCCAGATTGCGCGCGCGACCGGCGCGAGCAACCGGTCGGATCTGCAGTGCCCGCGCACCCAGGCTCACCAGATGATCGGCGAGATCGGGCAGATCGGGCAGCGCATCGCGCGTGAGTGAGATTGCAGCGGCGACGCGCCGGCCGCGTGCGGTGTTCCGCTGCAACGCGTCGCAGGCTCGCTCGAATGCGTCGGCGCGACCACGCAACACGTTGTGTGTGTCGGCCATTCCATCGAAACTGATCGCCATGCCATCGAGCAGGTCGAGCAGCTGATCGTTGCGCTCCGTAGCGAGCAACCCGTTGGTGATCATCGTCACGCGAAAACCGATCGAGCGCGCGTGCGCGATCACTTTGCCAAGCGCGGGATAGACGAGCGGTTCACCTCCCGACAGACTCAGGAGCGAGTAGCCTTCGTTCCGCAGCACGTCGAGGGCGGCGCAGAGCAGATCCGGATCGAGCGCGGTGCGCTGGCGCTGGTCGGACTCCGAGTAACAGTGCAGACAGGCGAGATTGCAGAGTCGTGTCGGATGCAGGTGCACGATGCGATCGGGCAGGAAACCCGACCGCACCGCATGCTGCTGCTCCTGCCGGAGTTCAATGGTTGAACTCACGAGTCAGCCCGCGTCCTTCGAGTTCGTCGACGTTGAACGCGATCTGCACGTGGAAGCGATCCCAGTCGATGATGCCGTACGGGAAGACTTCCCATTTCTGGATGCCGTTCTTCGCGGTGAGCTTGTCGAGTCGCGGCATTCTGTCGGTGAAGTAGTCGATGCAGATGCC
>JANMWU010000260.1:0-6431 GCA_031380785.1 Gemmatimonadaceae bacterium | reverse complement strand
CTTGCCGCCGGTCCCGTGGTGCCGACGCGCGAGTGGCGTGAACTGTACGCCGCGCTCGATTGCGCAGTGGTGGCGGCGATTCATCCGTTCTACACCGCAGCGTTCCGCGAATTCGAGTACGCGGGTCGCACAATTGTTGGTTCAGCGCCGGTGGGTCACGATGGCACGGCTGAATGGCTGCGCACAATCGGTGAAGCGGCCGGTGTAAGTGCCGACACCATTGGCGCCGCACAAAACGGTGTGCTGCCAGGAATCAAATCCGCACTGGCGGCAAAGCCGATCAAGGGCCGCATCACCATGAGCGGCTACGAAGGCTCCGAGCTGCTGGTGGCGCGCTTGCTGGTTGAGAGCGGCGCTGATCTGCGCTACGTCGGCACCGCCTGTCCGCGCACGCAGTGGAGCGACGCTGATCGCGACTGGCTGCAGGCGCGCGGCGTTCATGTGCAATACCGCGCGTCGCTGGAACAGGATCTGGCGGCAATGCGCGAGTTCACGCCGGATCTCGCCATCGGCACCACGCCAGTCGTGCAGGCGGCGAAGGAACTTGGCATTCCGTCGCTCTACTTCACGAACCTGATTTCCGCGCGGCCGTTGATGGGCCCAATGGGCGCCGGCTCACTCGCCACCGTCATCAACGCGGCGCTCGGCAACAAGCATCGCTTCGATGAAATGAAGGCGTTTTTCGAAGGCGTTGGCGAAGGTGCGAACGCTGGAATATGGGAAGAAGTGCCGGTGGACCGTCCCGAATTCCGCGAGCACTACAAGCGCCATCTCCACAAACTGGCCAGACAGCGCAAGGCCGAGGAGATGGTCTGATGCTGGTGCTCGATCACGATCGCGCCGGCGGATACTGGGGCGCCGTGTACGCCTTCACCGCGATCAAGGGATTGCAGGTCGTCATCGACGGTCCGGTGGGATGCGAGAATCTTCCGGTGACATCGGTGCTGCACTACACCGACGCACTACCGCCGCACGAATTGCCGGTGGTGGTGACGGGCTTGTCGGAAGAGGAGCTCGGTCAGCACGGCACCGAAGGCGCGATGCGTCGCGCTCACAGGACGCTCGATCCCGAATTGCCGGCGGTCGTGGTGACAGGCAGCATCGCCGAGATGATTGGTGGCGGCGTCACGCCGGAGGGCACCAACATCGTGCGATTTCTGCCGCGGACCATCGACGAAGATCAGTGGCAGGCGGCGGACCGTGCGCTGTACTGGCTGTGGACCGAATACGGGCTCAAGAAAGGCGTGATGCCGAAGCGCACTGATCGCGCCGCCGGAGCCAAACCTCGCGTGAATCTGGTCGGGCCGATGTACGGCTATTTCAACACCTGGTCTGACCTCGCTGAGATACGGCGTCTGGTTGAAGGCATCGGTGCGGATATCAACATGGTGTTTCCGCTCGGCAGCCACCTTGCTGACGTGCCGCGACTTGTCGATGGCGACGTGAACATCTGCATGTACCGCGAGTTCGGTCGCATGCTGTGCGAGTCGCTCGACCGACCTTACCTCCAAGCACCGATCGGCCTGCACTCGACCACGAAATTCCTGCGCAAGCTCGGTGAACTGCTCGGCATCGATCCGGAACCGTTCATTGAGAAAGAAAAGCACACCACGATCAAGCCGTTGTGGGATCTGTGGCGCAGCGTGACGCAGGATTTCTTCGGCACCGCCAGCTTCGCGATCGTCGCGAATGAGACGTATTCGCGCGGAGTGCGGCACTTCCTCGAGACGGAAATGGGCCTGCCGTGCACGTTCGCGTTTGCGCGCCGACCGGGAGTGAAGCCGGACAACGCCGCGGTGCGTGAGGCGATTCGCGTTACGCCCCCGCTGATCATGTTCGGCAGCTACAACGAGCGAATGTACATGGCCGAGCAGGGTTCGCGGGCGATGTACATCCCGGCGTCGTTCCCGGGCGCGATCATCCGTCGACATACCGGAACGCCGTTTATGGGCTATTCAGGCGCGACGTATCTCATTCAGGAAGTGTGCAACGCGCTGTTCGATGCGCTGTTCAACATCCTGCCGCTCGCGTCCGACATGGACAAGGTCGAGGCGACGCCGTCACGCTTGCACCAGGAACTTCCGTGGACGGACGAAGCACATGCGGCGCTGGAAGAATTGCTCGAGGAGCAGCCGGTGCTGATCCGCATTTCCGCCGCAAAGCGCATACGCGACCTCGCCGAGCGTGATGCCCGCGATCTGAAGGATTCCAGTGTCACCCGTGATCACGTGCTGGCATCGCGGCGTGCGATGCGCGGCGGTGCGTATGCCTGACAGTCAGCCGGTGCCCAACTCGAGCAGGCGCGCAAACGTCTTTTCCAGCGCGTCGAGATCCCAGCGCGTGATCATCTGCAGTACCGCTCCAACACATCGTTCATCGGTTAGCATCGATACGTATCGCGCTTCCTTCGGTGGATCGAGTGGCGTGCCGGTGGAGCGCAGCAATGTGCGCACGATTGTGCCATTTCGCAGCAGCGCCGCGACGGTACTGATAGCTGTTTCTGTATCGAACAGCGCTCGCGAAAATGGCTGGAGCAATTGCACTGGTGGATTGACGGAAACGAGTGCACTGTTGATTCCAATGATCGACCGTGCTGAGACTTCGTGGGACGACGCAAGCTGCAGCAGGACTGCCGCTCCTGCCGAGTGTCCGACAGCAACGTCAGGGCGTATCTCGAGCGCGCGAAGCAATGCGTGGACAGCGTCGCGGCTTCAATGAAAAAAGAACAGTTCGCATGTGGCCAGCCAGTCGGAAGCGGCTGGCCTTTCATCTCAGGCACGCATGCCCGCCTGGTGGAGTGGAAAAGTTGGTGTGCGGTCTGGTTTCAACGGGCGATTCGAGTCTGGACCGGCAACCGCTGGAGAGTCGTTCGTCCCCGCACGACGGGATTCAAGGTCGTGCCCTGCGCTGCGCCAGGAGCGTGCAGCACATCATTCCCCGAGGTTGGAATGGATAAGCCCCCGATGACGGATGAAGAAGCACGAGGCGTACACTCGTTGGCCATGCAGATCGTTGTGGGCTTTGCGGTCTTCTCCGCGATTTTCCACTACCTGGTCTGGCAGTGGCGTCCGTGGTTCGGAAAGCCAATGCCCATTCAGGCGTCGCTCGACGTGCTGCATCACGCCACTCGCTTCCTGAGCTGAGGAGAAACCAATGCTATATAAGTTGTGGCAGGGCTTCGACCCAAAGCGTCTGATGGTCGGCATCTTCGCGTTCATGTTCGCGTTGTCGCTGGTCATTCACTTCATCCTGCTCAGCACCACGCGGTACAACTGGCTCGACCCGGATGGCAATGGAGGCAAGGTATCCACTGCAGACGCGCTCACCCCGATGCCGGCAAGTCGGTAACGACGGCGCGCGGGCTGCGGCCCGGGTGGCTTCATGTGTCCAGACCATATGAGTCACCCGGCGCCATCGCCTGGTGCGTCGCCGTCACGGACTTGTAGCCAAGGAGCGACAATCGATGGCGATGATGTCTTTCGAATACAAGTATCGCGTGCGAGGCGGCACCCTCCTCGGCGGTGACTTATTCGATTTCTGGATCGGCCCCTTCTACGTCGGCTTCTTTGGCGTGGTCGCGGCCTTCGCGGCAATTCTCGGCACCGTTCTCTGCGTCTATGGCGCCGCAATCGGTCCGACGTGGAACCTCTGGCAGATCAACATCGCACCACCCGACCTGAGCTACGGGCTGCGCTTCGCTCCCCTGCGCGATGGCGGTTTGTGGCAGATCATTACGATGTGCGCCACGGTGGCGTTCGTGGCGTGGGTTGGACGGCAGGCGGAAATCAGCCGCAAACTGGGCATGGGATACCATGTGCCTGTGGCGTATTCCGTGGCCGTGTTCGCGTATATCTCGCTCGTCATCATCCGCCCGGTTCTGCTGGGTGCATGGGGCCATGGTTTCCCGTACGGTATTCTCAGTCATCTCGACTGGGTGTCGAACGTCGGATACCAGTTCCAGCACTTCCACTACAACCCGGCGCACATGCTGGCGATCACGTTCTTCTTCACCAACAACCTCGCCCTCGCGATGCACGGTTCACTGATTCTGTCGGTGACCAGCCCGCCAACGGGAGAAGCGGTGAAGACGAGCGAACATGAAAACTCGTTCTTCCGCGACGCCGTGGGTTACTCCATCGGCGCAATCGGTATTCATCGCCTCGGCCTCTTCCTCGCACTCAATGCAGGTTTCTGGAGCGCCGTCTGCATCCTCCTCAGCGGGCCGTTCTGGACACGTGGCTGGCAGGATTGGTGGAACTGGTGGCTCTACCTGCCCATCTGGGCGCCGAGGTGATGAGCAATGATTGAATATCAGAACCTCTGGACCCGCGTGCAGGTGCACGCGCCCGTTGACGAAGGCGTGCCGCTTCGCGGTGGCATGTGGGGTCGCGACGGCAAGCCGATTCTGAGTTACTGGGCCGGCAAGTTCGGCGATGCGCAGATCGGCCCGATCTATCTCGGCACGCTCGGCGTGTTCTCCGTCATCTTCTTTTTCATTGCATTCGAGATCATCGGCCTGAACATGATGCGCTCGGTGCACTGGAATCCGATCCAGTTCATCCGCCTGCTGCCATGGCTTTCGCTCGAACCGCCGGCGCCGCGGTATGGTCTGCACATTCCGCCGCTGGCGCAGGGTGGATGGTGGTTGATGGCCGGATTTTTCCTCACACTGTCGATTCTCTGCTGGTGGGTGCGCCTGTATCAGCGCACGCGCGCACTCGGCATGGGCTCGCACCTCGTGTGGGCGTTCGCTTCAGCCATCTGGCTCTACCTGGTGCTGGGCTTCATTCGCCCACTCCTCGTTGGCAGCTGGTCCGAAGCGGTGCCGTTCGGAATCTTCCCGCATCTCGACTGGACGGCCTCTTTTTCAATCCGTTACGGGAACCTGTTCTACAATCCGTTCCACATGCTCTCGATCGTGTTCCTGTATGGATCGGCGCTGCTGTTCGCCATGCACGCGGCGACAGTGCTCGCAGCCAGTCGATACGGCGCTGAACGTGAGATTGAACAGATCACGGATCGCGGTACAGCCGGCGAGCGTATGGGACTGTTCTGGCGCTGGACGATGGGTTTCAACGCCACCACGGAATCCATTCACCGCTGGGCGTTCTGGTTCGCGACGCTCACCACGCTGACCGGTGGCATCGGCATTCTGCTGACCGGCACTGCGGTGGACAACTGGTTTCTGTGGGCGCAGAAGCACGGCGTTGCTCCGAGCTACCCGGTGCTGTATTCGGTCAAGCCGGAACAGGCGCCAGCGCTGCGCGGTCAGTACATGGGTGTGGCGCCTGACACATTTCCGGGAATGATGCGCGACGCCAGCGGCCGCCTCGTACCGCAGCAGCTTCCGATCCCGCAGGGCGCCAGGATGACCGGCGACGTGGAGTTGTACAACAAGCCGGTGCTGACCACCGCCAATATGCGCGACTCGTTGAATTTCGACGGGCTGTTCATCATGAGCGCGGTGTACTTCGATACCGGCAAAAACGCATTGCGCGGCGAGTCGGAAGCCGAGCTGGCGAACCTGGCGGCGCTGTTCACGCAGTATCCGCAGCTGAAGATCGAAGTGCAGGGCCATACCGACAACGTCGGTGACCCCACCGCGAACCTGACTCTGTCGCAGGGTCGCGCCGATCGTGTGCGCGACATGCTCACCACCAGGTACGGCATCGCCGCTGACCGCATCAAGACACGCGGTTTCGGTCAGACCAAACCCACGGCGGCGAATGACACGCCGCAAGGTCGTCGACGGAACCGTCGCGTTGAAATTGCGAGTGTGGGCAGAGTCGTACTGCGAGCGGGGACACCACCATGATCACCCGACAGACGGTGCGCTTCGGTGCCCTGCTCTCGCTGGCCATGCTCGGCGCCTGCAGCAAGCCGGGCCCGCGACAGATTGTGCAGCCCGGGCCGAAAAAAATCGTGCAGCAGGGCATCCGCGGCGTCGGCATGGAGACGAACTACGATCCTGACGATATCGCGGCGACGGCGGCGTACAATCAGGCGCCCAAACCGCTGCCTGCCGCGCCGGCAGGACCGCCCGGCCAGTATAAGAATGTGCAGGTGCTCACGAATATCAGCGCGGCGGAATTCGGGCGCACGATGACGGCCATGAGCTCCTGGGTAGCCGGCGGCGCAGGCAACTGCGCCTACTGTCACAACACGGCCAACTTCGCGTCGGATTCCAGCGCGAAGGGTGTGCTGCTCTACACCAAGCTCACAGCGCGCATGATGCTGCGCATGACACGCCACATCAATTCGGATTACACCCGTCATGTGGGCGGCACCGGGGTGACATGCTACACCTGTCATCGCGGCAAGCCGTTGCCGAACGGACTCTGGTTCTATACCGACCAGAATCAGATCCTGAGGCACTATCTCGATCGCGATGACATCCGTGTGCAAAGTCACACGATCGAGCCGCTGCCGGG
>JANMWU010000207.1:0-4316 GCA_031380785.1 Gemmatimonadaceae bacterium | reverse complement strand
ACTGCCGCAACTGAGGCCCGCCGGTGTTTTTTCGAATGCCTCGCCCGGCTGTGCCAGTTGAGCATTGTGGCTGGCACGGCTGGCATGGAAACCTCGGGATAGTGGATGCTGGGAGTCTGCGACAGGTCTGGTCCTGCGCATCCATCACGCAGGTTTTCCCGCGAAACGGGCTCACGCGTCGCTGGTCCACCCTTGGCACTGTTCGCTTCAGCCCGCCACGGAGACCACATTCTTCCCATCGGTCGATCCGCCGCCCACCCGCCCAACGCACATGCAGCTCCGACGCACCTGCTCCCTCGCCGTGCTCCTGCCGAGCCTGCTTACGGCCCAGCGTTCGTCACCCGCAGTCACAGGAGTCCGGCTCCCCACGCTCGACACCGCATTCATCAAGGTGCCGAGTTGGCGCTTCGTCGGGCCCGATGGCAATCGCGTCATTGCGGTGTCTGGGGTGCCCGGCGAGTACCGGACGTATTACGCCGGCGCCGCCAGCGGTGGTCTGTTCAAGAGCACGAATGGCGGCATCCGATGGGTGCCGGTCACCGACTCGTTGCGTGTCTCTTCCGTGAGCGCTGTCGCCGTCGCGCCAAGTGATCCGAACGTCGTCTGGTTCGGCACCGGCGAAACGTTCCTGCGCAGCAATGTGTCGATCGGTGATGGGGTCTATCGCTCCACGGACGCGGGCCAGCATTGGGATCACATGGGCCTCGACAACACTGGCCGCATCGGTCGCGTGCTGATCCACCCGACCAACCCTGATCTGGTGTACGCAGCGGCGCAGGGGCACGGCTACGGGCCGCAAGCAGATCGCGGATTGTGGCGAACGACCGACGGCGGCAAACAGTGGAAGAAGGTGCTGTTCGTGAACGACAGCACGGGCATCATCGACGTGACGATGGACCCGACCAATCCGCGCGTGTTGTTCGCCGCCAGTTGGCAGCAATACATCGTGCCATGGGACAAACATTCCGGAGGCGCGGGCAGCGGAATCTGGATGTCGCGCGATGCCGGCGACACCTGGACGAAGCTCGATGGCCAGGCCGACGGCAACGGCTGGGGCAAAGGACTTCCGAAAGTGGGCACGATGGGCAAGATCGGACTCGGCATGGCGCGCAGCGATCCGAATCGCATGTATGCACTGATCGAAATGAAGGAACCGGCGCTCTATCGTTCGGATGATGGCGGCCGGAGCTGGAAGTCGGTGAACACGGATCACGATCTGCTGGAACGACCGCAGTACTACACCCGCTTCGCCGTCAGTCCCACTGAAGCCGACCGACTGTACATCGTTGGCGTGCGCTTTGTGGGTACGAGCGACGGCGGACTGACGAAGATGCCGACCGCTCCGCGCGCTGGCGGCGATTTGCACGACATCTGGTGGGATCCGAAAGACGCAGACCGTTTCATGGTCGGCGACGACGGGGGCGTGGGCATCACCATCGACGGCGGCAAGTCGTTCACGCGCATCGCGCTGCCCAACGCGCAGATGTACCACGTCGCCACCGATACGAAGATTCCCTACAATCTCTACGGCAATCGCCAGGACGGATATTCGTACGGTGGGCCGAGCAATTCTCGTGGCTCGCGCTCAGTCGGTGTGTGGACGCCCGTCGGCGGCTGCGAAAGCGGCTGGGCGATTCCCGACACGGTCGACCATCGAACCGTCTGGAGCGGTTGTTACGACGCAGGGCTGGAGCGTTTCGATCTGCAGACCCGCATGTCACGCGCCGTCGAACCGTGGCCGGAAGCGGGATACGGCGTGGCACCGAAGGACCTCAAGTACCGGTTCCAGTGGACGTTCCCGATTCACATCTCGCCGCACGATCACAACACGGTATACGTCGGCTCGCAGGTGGTGCACAAGACCACCAACGGCGGCCAGACGTGGACGATCATCTCGCCTGATCTCTCGACGAACGACAGCACGAAGCAGCGGTCGTCCGGCGGACTCGTGACGGACAATCTTTTCGTCGAGAACGTGACCGTGCTGTTCGCCATCGCGGAATCACCGCTGCAGAAGGACCTGATCTGGGCCGGCACAATGGACGGCCTGGTGCACGTCACGCGCGATGGCGGGAAGTCATGGTCGAACCTCACCGCGAACGTGCCGGGCCTTCCGAAGTGGAGCACCATCTCCGGCATCGAACCCAGTAAGTACGACGCCGGCACGGCGTACATCGCCGTCGACGCACACCTGGTCAACGATCGCGATCCGTACATCTATCGCACAGCCGACTACGGCCGCACCTGGACCAGAATCAGCGGCGACATTCCGAAGAGTGTGTTCAGCTATGTGCATGTGGTGCGCGAGGATCCGGCGCGGAAAGGCATGCTCTACGCCGGAACGGAAAACGCGCTCTACGTCTCGCTCGACGACGGCGCACACTGGATGGAAATCAACGGCTCCCTGCCCCACGCGCCGGTGAGCTGGCTGCAGATCCAGGGTCACTTCCACGATCTCGTCGTCTCGACGTACGGCCGCGGATTCTGGATCGCCGACGACATCTCCTACCTGCGTGCGATGGCTGATTCGCTGGTGCCCAAGGCCGCCACATTGCTGCCGATGCGCGCAGCGTATCGCTTCCGGCGTGTCTCAACTCCGACAGGTGCGACCAATTCGCTCGTCAGCGGCGAAGATCCGCCGCTCGCGGCAACCATCAACTACACCGTCGCGTCCGTACCGACCGACTCGACGGCGAAGGATTCCGTGAACTTTCGCGTGTACGACAGGACCGGCGCGCTGATTCGCAAGTTCAAGGCAGCGCCAGCAAAGCGCGGGCTCAACCGCGCGCTGTGGGACCTGCGCCACGAAGGCCCGCGCAAGGCGAAGTTGCGCACCGCACCGCGTGGAAACACGACGCTCAAGGTGGCCGATTCGCGACCGCTCGTGCCGTGGGATCTCGACCTCGTCGGAGGACAGGTCGGACCGCTCGTCGCGCCCGGCACGTACACCCTCGCGATGATCTGGCAGGGCGACACACTGCGAAGTCGCGTCGAGGTCCGTCGCGATCCGAACAGCGAAGGCACGGATGCTGACATCACCGCGCAGGTCACGCTCGCACTCCGCATTCGCGATGCGCTGACTGAAACCGTCGCCCTCATCGACGAATCGGAGTGGAGTCGCCGCGGTTTCGACCAGCTGCGCTCGAACCTGCGCGAGCGGTTGAAGGATTTCCGCGAATTCGGTCCATCGCCGGGTCGCGATCTGTCGATCGCCGACGCCGAGGCGTTTCTGAAGGAGATCGACAGTGTCGAGAAGAAGGTCGTCGACATCGAAGCGCAGTTGTACGACGTCGCGCTCACCGGCGCGCGCGAGGACGCATTCCGCAATCCGAACCAACTCTACGAGAAGCTCGCGTCCGTTGGCAGCGACATTGCCGCGTCGAGTGCTGACTTCCGACCCACCGACAGCCAAGGTGCGGTGTACGACATGCTGCGCGAACAGCTGGGCGGACTGAAGAAGCAGTTCAATGGCCTCGTGACGAACGATCTGAGTGCGTTTCAGGCGCGAGCGGCGAAACTGGGGGTGACGATGCCGGTGATCTTCGAATGACCGCGGCCGTGGCGCACTACGGAATACGCGCGCCCGCTGCGCTGGTGCAACCAAGCCTCGGAATGAGATACCACATCTGCGCCCGAAGCAACGGCAAGTCCATACCGCGCCAGTCACGCCCATCGGTGGCCTGCAGCGCAAGCCGTTCGCCCGAGGCCTTTTGCAACGCCGAATCGAGCAGCGCACAACCCACGCGGTCGTCACCGCGAGCGACACCGGCATGAACTGGAAGGGCCGTTCGCGCATGGTTGTCAGCGCGAACGCAACCAGCAGATCTCCCCTTTCAGTTCGACCGCAACGCCTCGCTCGGATCGATGCGGCTGGCGCGCGCCGCCGGCACCCAGCACGCCACTAACCCGATCGCGCTCATCGTCACCACGACCGCCACCAGGGTGAATGGGTCGCGCGCGGCGACACCGAACAGCAGGCCCTCGATGGTGCGCCCCAGCGCCAGCGAACTCGCCACACCGACCAAAAGTCCAAGCGCCACCAGCACGAAGCCCTCTTTCAGGATCATCGTCGTCACCGCGGATGGCGCGGCACCCAGCGCCATCCGGATGCCGATCTCGTTGGTGCGCGCACTCACGTTGAACGCCAGTACGGCGGCGATCCCGATCGATGCGATCACCAACGCGAGGAGACCGAATCCGCCCAGCAGCAGCGCGTTGAGCCGCCGCGGTCCGACACTTTCGTCGCGCACGGCCTCGAGCGACATGACATTCTTGATCGGTTGATCGGGTGCGATCGACCGAACGATCGCGCGCGC
>JANMWU010000178.1:0-1663 GCA_031380785.1 Gemmatimonadaceae bacterium | reverse complement strand
ACGGCACCGAGGCCGCGGAAGTACTGGATGCCGAACGTGAATGTGGTGCCGGCGATCGCGACACGCTCCATGCCCAAGGTGGAAAACGCTTGCGAAGCCCACAGCGCCAGCCAGGCGATGGGCGCCGTGAGCCATGGCGCGACAGCGCTGGAGAGCAGCAACACGCGCGAGACGGGATTCACGAGGTACAGAAACCGCCACGGATTGGCCGACGCAATTTTGGGATGCTTATCCGAGACAGCCGCGTCAGTGCGACCGTATGCGCTACTGCGCTTCATCCACCTCTTCGCACTTGTGTGATCGGAGGCGTGAAACGATTGCGCTTCATCGGATAGCGCAAATGTGGCGCCTGATTCCTCGAGACGGATACCGAGTTCGGCGTCCTCCGAAATACGGAAGTTCGGATCAAATCCGCCGACGTGCAGGTAGTCCTCTCTCCGAAACGACACGTTGCCGGTGTACAGCGACGAGCCGCGGATGGCGTCAGGATTCCCGGCGAAATTCCGCGCCAGCTTATCATTCAGGTCGAGATGGAGGCGATCGAACAGTTCGAGTGATGCCCCGGGCTGCGCACGCAGTCGCCCCAGTACCACGTGTCGTCCGCGATTTGCATGCGCGGCGACGTGCGACGCCAGAAAGTCGGGGAGGATGCGCATGTCATCATCGATGATGACGATCAACGCACCCGTGGCCGTGAGGATGCCGCGATGTCGCGCTGCGGCCGGTCCGGCGTTTTTCTGTGCGAGCACCGTCAGACGCAACGGAAACCCTGCCGCCTCCAGCACGGGCGCGGCAGGTGCGGCCGAACCATCATCGACAACGACAACGTCAAACTCATCGCGCGACAGCGTCTGATCGGCCAGCTGGGAAAGCAACTCGAGCACCGAGTCGTTGCGCTGATACGTCGCGATGACGACGCTGACGGCGTGCGTCGCAACATCGGGATCGCTGGCCAGCGCCAGATCACTCACGTTTCCTGACCTGCCGCTGGCTGCGGCGCTCCGCGGCTGGCGATGGCGCTGCGCGCAAGCGCGATCCCTCCTTTCACGTCAAGCGCACCGGTCATCGTCACGGCAGCAAAATAGAAGACGACGTCGATCGCCAGACGCCAGATGCCAAGGCCCAGATCCTTCATCAGATAGTCGCCGACGACCACGATCGCACCGATGAGGAACGTCTTGCTCAACGCATAGACCAGCCGGCGATCGAATGCCTGTCTGCCAAGCAGGTAACACATAATGCCAGTGGTGAACATCTCCGTGCCGGTCAGTGCGAGTGCGGCACCGATACCCGCGCCGCCCTGGCCGTACTTCGCGAAGCAGAGTGGAACGAGCCAGAGATTGAGCGCCGGCGCGAGGACCATTCCGGAGACCGAGACCCAGGTCACCGCCCATCCGCGCTCGAGCCGGATGAGCAGCGTCGCGGTGACGATGGCGGCGTAGGTCAGGACGAACGTCGGAGCCAGCACCCGCAGACTGTGTTCCGCGGGTGCGAATGCCTTGCCAAAGGCGCCCACGATCAGGTAGTCCGCACCAACGCCGAGGAAGAGCGTGACGGGGAACGCGACGACGAGAATCAGCTCCATGGCGCGCCGCGACACGAGCATCAGTTCCGCTTCCGAGCGCGATGCGGCGCGGGTGGTCAGCGGCATCAGTATCCAGCC
>JANMWU010000134.1:0-6184 GCA_031380785.1 Gemmatimonadaceae bacterium | reverse complement strand
CCCGGTGCTCGGCGTCGATCTGTCGCCGGAAGCAATTGCTTTCGGTCGCCGCACGCATCAGCACCCGCAGCTCAGATTCGAAGTCGGTGACGCCGAGCATCTGCCGTGCGGGAACGGAGCGTTCGATGCGGTGACGAACATCGAGTCGTCACATACATATCCGAATCTGCGGGCGTTTTACGGCGAAGTGGCGAGAGTGCTGGCGAGCGGCGGTGTGTTCCTGTATACCGATCTGTTGCCGGTCGCGCGGTGGCTTGAAGTGCGTGCGCTGCTTGGTCCGCTGGGGCTGTCCATCGCGACCGATCGCGAGATCACGCCGAATGTGCTCCTGTCGTGCGATGAAATTGCCGGCATGCGTGCGCAGGCGTTTGGCGGGAACTCGGCCGCGATGGACAACTTCCTGGCGGTACCCGGCTCGCATGTGTACGAGCAGATGCGCTCGGGGCACTGGGAGTATCGGATCATCCGCGCACACCGGCGCTGACAGCAGCCGTGTGCGCGCATGACGGTCGTTCGCGGCGCGGAGAGTGGCCACGTCGTGGTGCGACCGGTGCGCGAAGGGCTGATGACGGTCAGCAGCGTTCCCGCGCATCAGCAGCCGGTTTCGTTACGGATACAGGTTCAGCCGCTCTGTCCGATGCATCGTGATCCCGAACAGCGCCGTCGGCGGGATCATTGTCGCCTCGAACAGCACCTGCTGCGTCGCGTAGTCCAGTTCAATCACCTTGCCACTCGGCGACGCGCCACCAATGGCACCTGGCGACCACACAACGTGCGTGCCGCCGTCGAGCAGATCGACATCGGACACGATCCGTGAATACGTAGCGGTGCCGCGTTCCTTGCCATACGTCCACAGCTGCTTTACGGTCCGCGCCTGATTGTCGACAACGTATTCCACCGCGCGGCTGTACGACGGGCTGGCACCGAAGTTCCGGTTGTCGCCGTTGTCGAACAGCATGATATGCCCGTTCGGCAGAATTTTCGGAGCGTGCTGATACCAGTTCCACTCGAAGTCGGGGTGGTTCGCCGTTCCGTCCAGCACTAACGGATCGGTGATCGGCGCACCGTTTCTGTCGAGCGGCGTCAGGAGCACCGTCCGCAGATCGGTGCCGTCACCAGCCGTGCCCCAGCCGCGGTTCGCGCCCATGATCCACACAACGCGATTTGCCGCAGTCAACTTGAACAGGCCCTGCGTTCGAACCGACACGATGATCGTGTTGTCGCTGGCGTCGTAGGCGAGCCCGTTCACATGCAGCCAGTCCTCCACGTTGCTGCTCAGCGTACGACGACCGACCTGCAATGACGTCCGCAGATCCCACGTCGTGATGATCTGCCTGGTACTGCGGTCGATTTCGACGATCACATCTTCGCTGGTGCTGGCACCGTCAATCGAGACGCTGACGAGGAAATTGCCGTTCGGCTTTTCCAGTACCTGATGGTGAAACTTGTAGCCTGGCAGCGGGAAGGTGTCGACCACATTGCCCAGCACGTCGACTTCGTAGATCGCGCTCGTCGCGTTGTCGCCGAAGTACCAATGGCCATTCTTCAACCGTTCGATGCCGTTGTCGTAGAACAGCGACTTGAGCGTGGGGTGTGTCGCGTAGTCGAGAAACCAGCGAATGTCGCCAAAGCGGTCGAAGATGAACGGATGCACCGGACTGGTGACGGTACCGTACCCGAAATAGCTGACCAGCGTCATCCCGTCGGCCATCAGGCTGTCGCGGCGGGTGTCGATCGTGATCAGCGGGAATGTGGTCGCCGGAAGCGCGGCGGTGCGCAGCGTGTATGTCTTGCGACCGACTTCGTCGCCCGAGGCGCTTTTGAAGACGAGTTCGACTTTATTGTCGGCGTCAGCGTACAGGCCGAGGATAGGCACGTTGTGCACCGTACCCGCGTCAGTGAACGTCTTGACGACATCGCTCAATGGGCCGTGTTTGCCCGTCACCTTCAGGCTGACGGTCGTGCTGACGTCGGTCTCGACATGAATAATCGCCGTCAGCGGGGCGTAGCGCGACGGATTGACGGTGACAACTTCATTGCGGATGGCGAACGACGATGAACCGGGCGCGACGGCGTCGCTCGAGTGGCAACCGGCGAACGTGACGACGGCGACCACGGCGGTCGCAGCACGCGTCAGGAGATTCATCAGAGAATGCGCGGGGCGTGAGTTCGAAGCTGTGTCGCGCCCCGCGAGTGTCGCGCTGCGCTTATTGGGCGAGCCGGTCGATCATCGGCTGCGTGATCAGTACGATGCCGCGCTCGCTGCGCCGGAATCGCTTGGCGTCGAGCGCCGCATCCTCACCAACCACCAGTCCTTGCGGGATCACTACGCCGCGATCGATCACGACGTTGGTCAGTCGTGCCGAGCGTCCGATATCGACGTACGGCTGAATCACGGCACCATCGAGATACGCGTACGAATGGACCTTCACGCCGGTGAATAACAACGACTTGTGCACGCGCGCGCCCGACACGATGCAGCCGCCCGACACCAGCGAGTTGAGCGCCAGTCCGCGACGACCATCCTCGTTGTGCACGAACTTGGCCGGCGCCGTCAGTTCTCCGTAGGTCCAGATCGGCCAGGTATGTTCGTACAGATCGAGCGATGGTATGACCGATGTGAGGTCGATATTCGCTTCCCAGTACGAATCAACGGTGCCGGCGTCACGCCAGTAGGCCTCACCTTCGGTCTCCGACTTCACGCACGACGTGCTGAAGCGATGGGCCACCGCCTTCCCATGCTCCACCACATACGGAATAATGTCCTTGCCGAAGTCGCGGCTCGACGCCGGATCGGCCGCGTCGCGCCTGAGCATGTCAAACAGGAACGATGTCCTGAAGACGTAGATGCCCATGCTCGCCAGCGCCATCTCCGGATTGCCCGGGATGGCCGGCGGATCGGCGGGCTTTTCGAGAAATGTCACGATGCAATCGTGTTCGTCCACGTGCATCACGCCAAAGCCGGTCGCTTCCATGCGCGGCACTTCGAGACAGCCGATGGTGACATCCGCATTCTGGTCCACATGCTGCTGCAGCATCAGCTCGTAGTCCATCTTGTAGATGTGATCACCGGCCAGGATCACCATGTACTCCGGTCCGTACGCCTCGATGATGTCAATGTTCTGGAACACCGCGTCGGCCGTGCCTTCGTACCACTGCGTTTCCGATACGCGCTGACTGGCCGGCAGAATATCGAAGCTTTCGTTGCGCTCGGGCCGCAGGAAGTTCCAGCCGCGCTGCAGATGCCGGATCAGGCTGTGCGCCTTGTACTGCGTCGCCACGCCGATGCGGCGGATGCCGGAGTTGATCGCGTTCGACAATGCAAAGTCGATGATGCGCGTCTTGCCACCGAAATACACAGCCGGCTTTGCACGCCGGTCAGTGAGCTCATACAGCCGCGAGCCGCGACCGCCGGCGAGCACATATGCCATGGCGTTACGCGAAATAATGCCGGAGCGGGGTGCAGACGTCATAACGGGGCACTCGAGTCGGGAAAGGCCGGAACCGAAGGTCCGTGATATTGGCCGCCGGCCCAGTCCGGCGAAAGGGTGCGCGGCCTGACGTCCATTGTCCGCGCCTGCGGCGCCGTTGAATGTGTTGCGGCGAACGCGTTGCGCGCGGGTTCGCAAACGGTGCACCCTCTACATTCCGGACGGGGGCATCGGCTCCCGTTGCGCCATCCCACGGCCCTTCACTACGCCCGCGCATGAACGTTCTGTTTGTCGCCGCCGAAGTCGCCCCGCTCATCAAAACCGGAGGCTTGGCCGATGTCGCCGGCGCGCTTCCATACGCGCTGCGTCTGGCGGGACACGATGTGCGCGTCGTGATGCCGTACTATCGCCAGCTGCGCGAGCGAAATACGCCGGTCACAGGCCCGATCGCCGCCACCTTCCTGCCGGTTGGCGAACGCGCCGAAGAACTGCGCATGTGGCAGGCCACCGACACCGCGGTACCGACCTATCTGCTCGAGATCCCCGCTGCATTTGAACGCGGCAGCATTTACGGCGATGGCGACGACGATCGCCGCTTCATCCTGTTCGCGCGCGGCGTGATGGCACTCATGCAGCAGCTGCGTGAAACCACGTCGTGGCAGCCGGAAGTGGTGCACAGTCATGACTGGCATGCGGCGCTGGTGTCGAACTACATCAAGACGTATTACGCCTACACCTTCGGCCACATCGCGACGGTCTTCACCATTCACAACCTGCAGTATCAGGGGCAGTTCAGTGCCGGCACGCTGAACACGGCCGGGCTCTCGGAGCGTGGCCTGATCGAAAATGGTATGGGACCTGGCACCGCCGGCACCTTCAACTTCATGGCGCGCGGCATCAGCTACAGCGATGTCGTGAGCACCGTGAGTCCCACCTACGCGCAGGAAATCATGACCGGCGAATACGGCGAACGTCTCGATGGACTGCTGCGCAGCCGTCGTGAGCGCGTCACCGGCATTCTGAACGGCATCGATACCGAAGCCTTCAATCCGGCCACCGATACGTATATCGCGAAGCAGTACAGCGTCGCCGATACCACCGGAAAGGTCGTGTGCAAGCGCGCGCTGCAGGAGGAAGTGGGGCTGACTGCGTCGAACACGAAACCAGTGCTTGGTATCGTCTCACGTCTCGCCGAACAGAAGGGACTCGATCTGCTCGATGCCGCCATTCCGTGGCTGATGCTCCAGACCGATGCACAACTGGTGGTGCTCGGCTCAGGCCAGCCGCATCTCCAGGCGGCGATGGAGCGACACATGGCCGCACATCCGGGACGGATTTCGGTCTGGTTCGGATTCAACGCCGGACTGGCGCAGCGTATTTACGCCGGCTGCGATGCGTTCCTGATGCCGTCACGTTTCGAGCCCTGCGGACTGGGCCAGATGATTGCGCTGCGGTACGGCACAGTGCCGATTGTGCGCGCGACGGGTGGTCTGAATGACACCGTGCGCGAGGGCTGGAATGGTAACGGCTTCGTCTTTCATCAGTACGAGCCGCGCCACTTCATTGACGCCATGGACCGCGCGCTGCAGGCCTACCGCGACACCAAGAGCTGGGCAATTTTGCGCGACCGTGGTATGAGCGAAGACAACTCGTGGACGAACGCGGCGCAGCGCTACGTGGACGTGTACCAGTGGGCGAAGAATGTGCGCAGTGTGTGACGCAACGGCGGCGCGTTACTGCGCCGGCTGCAGGTGCGCAGCCACGAAGGCGTGCACACGCGCCAGCGCGTTTTCGTCGTGCAGCAATCCCACATGTCCCACGCCGGCAAGTTCGACGTATTCCGCTTTCGACCCGAGGGCGGCTGCGATTTCGCGACCCTGACCCGGGCCCAGCAGCGCTTCATCGTCGGCCCCTTGCACCACCAGCACCGGTGCCGGGACATCCGGCAGCAATGGCACCGTATGGAAGGCGTCGCCGAGCACCCATTTCACGAACGGACCCGGGCGCACAAGGACGAAGTAGTTCGCGGCCGCCATCAATGACAGCGATGGCGCCGGCGCGTTGCGTCGCGCCAGCTCACCGGTGACGTAGCTCGCGATATTGCCGCCGATAGAGAAGCCGGCGATGTGCACCTGCGATACGCTCAGGTGCTCCGACGCAATCAGCGTATCGTAAATCGCGACACCGTCACGATGCAGCTGATCCACCTGCGGCACGCCGCCTGATCCGTCATAGCCGCGGTACGCCACGAGTGCCGCACCCCAGTCGTCGTTGCCGAGCATGCGTTCCGCGGCGTACTGACCAGTTGTGAGCTGTTCCGGATCATTCCCGGGAAGAAAAAGAATCCACGGTGCCGCGGCAGCCTTGGGCCTGCGGATCAATCCCTTCAGGGTAACGCCATCGCCCAGCGTCACCTGCCATTTCTGCCAGTCGGGGCGCGCCGCGAGCGCGCCGTACGCGTCGGCTGCAAGCGAACCAATGGCGTACTCCACACGCAGCTTGCTGCGCGCACGCATCCGGAGCGCCAGTGCCGCGCCGACGGCGGCAAGCACCACAATCAGCAGCAGCAGTTTCGCGACGGGCACGCGCATCCTCGCCTTTACCCGGGAGTTTCGAACGCTTCGACTTTCTTTGCCGGTGCTCCGCCAACGCGTGTGTTCGGCGGCACATCCTTGTTCACGACCGAGCCGGGATTCACCACCGCGCCTGCACCGATCGTCACACCAGGCAGGATAACGCAGCGAGCGCCGATC
>JANMWU010000088.1:0-8237 GCA_031380785.1 Gemmatimonadaceae bacterium | reverse complement strand
CGCGCGCAACGGCAAAGCAATCGCGCGCGGAGCGCGACTGACCCGGCCCGGCAGCACGCCCTGCACGGTCTGTTGCTCCGGGATACACACATCACGGCAGACGCCATAGCGGACCGTCAGACTCACCAGTCGCTCCGCGTTTGTCAGGCTGTCAAGCGCGAACTCCACCAGCCACGGGACGTCACCTTCAAGCGTATGCGTGGCACCGACTGAGGTATGTGCAATGACAGGCACCGGCCACGTTTCATTCAACACCCGCACACCGGCGGGAAGGCTCCACGACAAGCGAGTGGGCAGTCCCGTCTCGCCGGGATTACGCCATGAGATGTGCCAGCCCGGATCAAGCGCCAGCGTGACGAGCAGCTGCGCGCGAATCGACGACGTGCTCACCGCTTCGATCGACGCCCGTGCGTGCTTCACGCCGTCGCCAATCTGTGGTGGGCGCGATTGCGCGCGCGCCGAGACAGTTACACCGATCAATGCGAAGAGAATTCCGATCGCAATCTTCATCGGAGTGCCCGCTGCACCAGTGCGTCAAACTCCGGCGACTCGAGCTTCGGTGCCACGGCGATGATACGTCCGTCGCGGCCAACGAGAATCGTGGTGGGGAGCCATTCCACTTCGAAGCCTGCCAGCGGTCCGCCGCCATCCGGTGCAACACCGGCCCATCCATGTGTCCAGTTCATAGGCGCATGTATCCGCCGGAACTGGTCGGCAGTTCCCTTCTCCTCGTCCACCGACACCTGAACCAGCTGCAGTCCGCGGGCCGAGAATCGCCTCTGGAGTGCGCGAAGCGACGGCAATTCGACGATGCAGTCGCGGCACCACGTCGCCCACACATCGAGCAGATACACCTTGCCGCGGAGCGACACATCGCTCACCGGCGCCCCCGCCGCATCGAGCGACGGCACACGGAACGCCGGCACAACGCGGCCGGGCTGGAGCACGCGATTGTACCCGGTAAGGCGCAGCAGCGGTACCGCCCGCGGATGTGAGTACGACTCGCCGACAAATCGAGCGGCGTACGACTGCGCCAGGATTGTATCCGCCGGCATGAACGTTTCGGCGGCGAGTACATACAGATCAAACCGTTCGGTGGTGTCGGCGGCGGCAGCAATGCTGGCATCAAAACGCGCGCGGACCTGCGCCACCGCGTCCGGCGTATTGAATTTCGGCTGACCGGCCACATGGCGCGCCGCCTGCAGCAGCACCCGTCGACCCATCACATCGTCGAGCTGCCAGAGCGGCGATCGCGGTGTGAACTGCGCCACCACAGCGGCGCCAAGAGCGGGATTTGTCTGACAGTCGCCATCGGCGCGCAGGAAGCGACGGATCAGCTGAAGCCGCGCGGTCAGGGTGGTGTCGGTGAGGATGGCATCGCGCGGATCGATCGGCGGTGCCTGAATCGCGAGCACACAGCGCGTGCGTGGCTCGAAGGCGAAGATCGAATCCAGTTGCGCGACGACGGGCGCGACCGGATGCCCATCCAGCACCTGCAGCCCTGATTCACCGCCGAATGCCACCAATGTCGAATCGTAGACGAGCGAGACATCCTGTCCGGCGGTGCCGATGGCGAGTCCATCGTAGTCACCGTCGTCGCCCCAGCGATACGCCACCGCGCCGGCGGGCGGCAGGTAGCGTCGCGCCGTGAGATCCACGACGCGATACGCGACGGTGTCGCGTTTAGCTCGCAGCACCCCGACACGACGACCGCTGTCCTGCCGGGCCAGCAGCACGGCCGGCGGCATATCCGGTCGCGGCTTTTCGGCATCGCGTTCGGCCGCGACACCGACCAGCGGACCTTTGGCCAGTCCCACCGGCAGTCCGGCCAGCGTGATGGCAACGCGCAGCGCGGCAGGCGCGGTGACGGGAATCGCGCGCTGAAATGCGATGTAGCCGACGCCGCCGGCGCGGATCCTGAACGGGCCCGCAGCTGCGACTGCGATACGGAACGATCCGTCACGCGCCGTCTGGACGCGGCGCGCGCTCTGCGTGGCGCGAATCGGGATCAATTCCACGTCTGCGCGTACCGGAACGCGGCCGTCAAATCCAGCAACTCGGCCTGACACGATGGTGGAATCGCTTGGCTGTGCATGCACCTGTGACGTCAGGGCGAGGGCCGCGAGCAGCGCCAGGAAACAAGATTTCGTCATGCGGGTAAACTAGCCGGACAGTCGACGAAGGGGCGCCCGGATTTTCGGGCGCCCCTTCGTACAGACCCCTGTTCAACGCGACAAGCAGCGTCTCACGTCGTTGTTCAGCGATCAGTCAGCGCGATGAATCGCAGCGGAGCAACACCTGCGTTGTTGCTCGCGGCGATGATGGTGCGTGCGCTGTTCGCCGTCAGTGCGATTGACGCCAGGTTGATCGAGACGCTCGCCGCGCGTGCCGCCGGCGCCGTTCCCGCCGGCACTGCGCGCACTTGATAGGTACCTGCCGCCATTGATGCCAGGTATGCAGCACCCTGGTAGGCAACATTCGCGAGAGTGGGTGTTGCGGTCGACAGATCGGCGCCGACCGCAGTCACAAACACATCAACGTTGCCCGCGGCTGGCGAAAGATGCACAACGCGCACTCGAACCTGACCGAGCGCGGGTGTGCTGTTCGTATCAGTGGTGATGAACGGCGTTACGGGAGATGCGCCAGTCGCGTACACGGTGTAGTCCACACCATTCGCTATGGTCAGCGGGAAAGTCGCAACCGTCGCTGACGTGTCGGCGGTGCGCCTGAGCACCAGCGTGCGCGAACCGGTCAGAATCGGCAGGTATATCGCGGTGGCGGGTGCCGGAAGAAATGCCGGCGTGGACCGACCGTACGCGATATCGACGCCGAACGGCACTGACTCGAGGATCGCATTCACCTTGCCGCGGGTGGTGTCAACGTCGAAGCTGAGATTCACAAACCGGATCCGACCGAATGCCCCAGGAATCAACGGGCCAGCGGCGTCCTTCGTGCCGCATCCAGTCAGCAGTGCAGCCGCAGCGAGCAACACAAAACTGGTACGATGCGCCGCGCGTATTACGCCGGCAGAGAGAAAGGTCATTTCAGCGGGCCTCACAGCGGGCAACCGGATGGAAACGTCAATGGCTCGGACGGATCGGCCGGCACATTTGCGGCGTTGGCGTTACGATCGCCAACGGCATACGGCAGCCAGCAGCGCTGACCGCCAACCGGCACGCTCGGCGACGAGATCGGCCCGAAGACGGCGTTGCGGCGGCGGGTGTCTTCCCACCGCAGGCCGGTTCCGAACAACTCGTAGCGACGCTGCACGGAGATCTCGTCGAGGAGTTGTGAGGACGTGAGCGCGCCGCTCAGCGCCGGCAGGCAGGCCTTCGGATCATCGATGCCGCGACCGCCGGTGCAATCGGTGCGCACCGAATCAAGCGCCGCTTGTGCGCCCGCCAGATCAGCCGTGTTCGTGAGCGCCTCGGCCTTGATCAGCAGCGCTTCGTCGGGGAAATACACTGGCTGCGTGGCTGCAACCACCGCGTAGCGATTGCTGAACGGATCCAGCAATGCACCAATACGACCGGTGAGAGTGGTCGACGGAATCACGAAGAACGTGAACCGCTGATCCTGAGCAAGCATCGACGTGCGGTACGTGCGCCGCACGGCAATGCCGTTCGTACCACCGGTGACAGCGGCCCACGGATTCGTGCCCGGTGCCGGATAGGAGAAGACGGAAATCGCCGCGGTGCCGGAGCGTGCGACGAGATTCGCCGCTGAGACAGCCGCTGCATTATCGCCAGCCATGCGCGCATACCGGGCGCGATAGATCTGAATCATGTTCGGCAGACTCACGCCAGGCGTAAGGATGTTGGCAGTGAAGAACGTGCTTGCCGGCGTTCCCGCGAGGATCGTTGCCGCCGAGTCGAGGAGCGCGCGCACCACCGGTAACGCCTCGGTGCGCGTGACATATGTGGGCGTGGTGACGTTAAAGGTGCTGATCGGCACCTTCTGATATGACTGCAGCGCTTCGCCGAGCGCCTCGGCCTTCATGGCGTACGCGAGCGCCTTGAGGCCGCTGCGTGTGCCGGCTTCGAAAGAGCCTGACAGACGATCGGCACCGGCGAGCAATTCATCCGCGGTACGCACCGTGCGGTAGATGGAGTTGAAGACGTTGTCGGCGATGCCGGTGCCAGTGGTTACCGTGCCCTGCTCTGCATCGCTGATCGAGCTCAGCGCCGCGCTCGTCGACGCGAATTCGTCAGTGACAAGGCCTGCCATGTAGGCGTAGTTGAAGGACGACGCCGCGAACCGCGCCTGAAGGCCAGTCGCGAGCGCGATCACGCCGTCGGGCGATGACGTAACCTGGTCCTGAGTGGGGCTGTTCGGATTCTGCAAGTCGAGACTGCAGGCGCCGAGTGCGGTGGCGGCGAGGGCCACCACGCCTCGCTTGATCATGCGCATGGGTGAGCGTCTCCGCGGTTTAGTAGGTGAAGCGGGCACTGATCGACCAGACACGCGGAATCGGATAGGCGCCGAAATCGATGCCGCGATCGGCGGAGGTCGTCTGCAATGAGCCGAGCCCACCGCCGTTTGTACCGAATGCGGTCACTTCGGGATCGTAGCCGCGATATTTGGTCCAGACCCAGAGGTTGCGTCCGGAAATCGTGAGATCAACACCTTCGCGGAAGAGGCGCTTCACCGGTGCCCAGTCGACGGTGTAAGCCGCGGAAAGCTCGCGCAGTTTCACGTAGCTGCCGTCCTCGATCCAGTACTCAAAAATGCCCTGCGTGCGCGCGTTGAAGGTCGGCGCCAGCTTGCGCGGATCGCCGAACGGCAGGAGCTCCTGTTCGTACGACTTGGAGTTGCTGGCGATACCGGCGTTTTGCGCGCGCGTCGAGAGGTTGAGAATGTCGTTGCCGAACGTGCCGTCGAACAGCGCGCGGAGGCGCAGCTTCTTGCCGATCGTGATTTCGTTCATGATCGATCCGAGCCATGACGGGTTCGGGTCGCCGATCACCTTGTTCAGCGAGTCATTGCACGTGCCACCGCTGAGCGCGACGCGCTGCGCGGCATTGCCCATGTCGGTGGTGTTGTTGCTGCGTCGATACCGCCCGAGCGAGTCGAGCAGCAGCGCGCCCGTGACACAATTACGCGCCGCGTACGAACCATAGAAAACGCCCGCCGGTTCGCCGGCGCGGATGCGGTTGGGATAGCCGCCCGCGGACTGGAAGTCCTGCACGCTGAGCTTCTCGACCCTGTTTCGATTACGCGTGTACGTGATGGTGGATTCCCACCTCAGGTTCTTCTGATCGATGTTCACCGTGCGCACGAGCAATTCGATTCCCTTGTTCGACATCGAGCCGATCGGCGCGAACTGTCGCGAGAAGCCGGTGCTGGTGGGCAGCGGCTTGAAGAACAGCAAGTCCGAGACAAGGCGATCGTAGTACGTCGCCTCGAGACCAACCTTGCCGCCAAGTGCGCTGATTTCCGTCCCGACTTCCCATTCACGGGCGCGTTCGTTCTTGAGCTGTTCGTTGCCGAATGTGACATCGTTCACGAAGCCCGGACGGCCGCCGAATGACGTGTTGGAATACACGACGTACTGCGAGTATGCGTTCAGCGCACCTGGCTGGCTGCCGGCCCAACCGAGCGCGCTGCGGAGGCGCACGCTGTTCAGCAGTCCTGGCTCGTTCTCACGCAACACATACGACGCCGACAATTTCGGGAATGCCTGCCACCGTTCCTTCGGCGCAAATGTGGACGACGCGTCGAAACGCACGGCAGCCGAGAGGAAGAGCTTGTTCCACGCGGCCAGTTCCTGCTGACCGAAGAAGCCGAGCGTACGGAGCTGCGTGTAAGACTGCGTGCCGAACTTGACGGAACCGGCGTTCACCAGTTCACCGACCGGCGCCAGACCGTTCGCGCCCGACTGCGTGAGGTTGATGGTCTGCTGCGTGTAGTTGAGGCCAGCGGTCGTTTTCAACTCGAACGTCTCACCGGGATTCCACGAATAGCCGGCCACGAGATCCTGGTTGATGACACGCGTGTTCTGGAACACCGACTGCGACTGACCGGTCGAAAGTGCGCCGGTGCCGAGCACCGCACTACGCGGGATGAACTGGCGCTGCTCGAAGCCGGAATTATCGATGCCCGCCGTATAATCCAACAGGAGTTTCGGCACCGGCGTCCAAGTGAGCTTGGCCGAGCCGATAAAGCGATTGATCGTCTGCGGGTTCTTGATCCGCGCGATGGCCAGCAGTGGATTTGTGCCGAGTGCCGGCGGCAGCGGGAAAATGCCGTTTACCGGGCGATAGTCATACTGCGTCGGCGCGAAGAACAGCGACCCCATGATGCCGTAGTCGTTCTGCTCACCGAACGCCTGGAACTGGTTCTGCGTATTGATGAAGTTCGTGCTGATGTTCGCGATCAGCGTCGGCGACAGCTGCTGCTGCAGATTGAGACGCGCGCCCTGACGACGCGACGACGTCGAGCGGATGATGCCGTTGTCTTCAGTGCTGTTGACGCTGACGAAGTAGCGCGTGGCGTCGTTGCCGCCTTCGACCGTCAGGTTCTGCTCGAACGTCGGTGCGCGATGGAAAATCTCGCCCTGCAGATTGAACCGCGGGCTCGGATTTCCGTTCACGTCGTACGGATACAAGTTGAACGGCTGCTGTTCGCGCAGTTCGTTCGAGCCGGCTCGCGTTGTGAACGTGACGCGTGGCGCGCCGATCACGCCGCGCTTGGTGAAGATCTGCACCACACCGTTGTTGGCGCGCGAACCGTACAGTGCAGCGGCAGCCGCACCACGGATGATCTCGATGCGATCGATGTCGGCGGGGTTGATGTCCGCCAGTCTGTTCTGTGGATTGGACCGACCGCCGAGGTCGGCCAGCTGTGCCGAACCGTTGTCAACGATCACGCCATCAATGATGTACAGCGGATCGGAGCCCGAAATGAAGCTGTTGGTGCCGCGCAGACGAACGGAGATGCCGCCGCCGCCGGGACCACCGGAGTTCTGCGTGATCTGCGCGCCGGCGATCTTGCCCTGCAGCGCCTGATCGATGGTGACTGCCTGCGCCTTGGCCACGACGGTGGAGTCAACGGTGGCGATCGATGTCCCGACGCGACGCTTTTCCGTAGGTGATGCGGTACCGGTGACAACGACTTCGGAAAGATTGATGGCGCTGACCGAGAGCGCTGCATCGATGGTAAGCGTCTGGCCGGTGAGTACCTGCACCGTACGGCTGATGGGCTGATAGCCAATGCGACGCACCTGCACCACGCGCGCCCCGATCGGCACGCCGGAGATGGTGTACTCGCCACTGGACTGGCTCAGCCCACCAATCCGCGTGCCAACGACCGAGATCTGGGCGTCGGGCAGCCCTCGCCCGGATGATGCCTCGGTAACCTTGCCACGGATCGTGCCCGTGGCGGCTTGAGCCTGCAACGCCACCGGTACCGCCAGCAGCAGCGCCGCGGCGCACACAACGCGGCGAACCAGGTAAAATGTCATTCACGTCCTCCGGACGGACAGCGCAAACACTCCCATTCGGCAGCGCGGATCGCCGCCGGCAGGATTGAGGGGTCAAGGTTAGTTGGCCGTGTGAGACCGGGCAATCGGATTTTGATCATCGGAGACGGAGAATCGACCCCTTGCGCGTACCGCTCCGATCCGCCTGCCAGCGGGGGGTGACCGCGGGCGCTTCGACTGAGTATCTCACATATATCTGAGCTTTCCCTGGCGCCCGTCGCATGCCCCTGCCCCACTCGCTTCACCTCGAACTCAACGCGCAGACGGCAGCACCGGCCCCGGCCGACGTGCTGGCGCTCCGCGCTCGCGATGGCGAAGCGGGGGCGTTCACGGCATTGGTGGAGCACATGCACCCACGAGCGTTACGCTTCGCCAGTCAGATGACCGGCGCACCGCGCGACGATGTCGATGACATCGTGCAGGATGCCTGGATCCGAACCTTTCGGGCGCTGCCGCGTTACGATGCCCACCGATCGTTTGAGAGCTGGTTCTTTACGATTCTGGCAAACTGTTGCCGCAGTCTGCGCGTGAAGCTGCGTCGCTGGCAGCTGCGTGCGTTGCCGCTCGACGATCAGATGCGCGACGATGCGATCGACCCGTTGCTGGCAACGAGTACCCGCAGCGACGTGGCGCGCGTGCACTCCGCGCTATCGACGCTTCCCGCCGTGCAACGCGAAACGTTCCTCCTGCACTATGTGGAAGGATTCGGTTACGACGAAATTGCGCTGATCACCGGCGTCGGTGTGTCGGCCAGCAA
>JANMWU010000062.1:0-2580 GCA_031380785.1 Gemmatimonadaceae bacterium | reverse complement strand
ACACTTTTCGAAAATCGTGAAACCCGTCCCCGCATCGCGCCGCTCCCGCACGCCGGCCACCGTCACATTCATCGGCGCCGTTCTGGTTGCCGTCGCAGTGTCGGCCATTCAGGGATTGCAGCGCGGTTACGACGACAATCTCCTGATATTTCGCGCCGCCAGCGATCATCTGCGCGCAGGATTCGATCTGTACGCGCCGTACCCGGCGATCGTGAGGGATTTGTACAAGTACAGTCCGACGTTCGCCTTGCTGTGCACACCGTGGGCGCTGCTGCCTTTTCCGGCCGCACATCTGGCGTGGATGCTCTTCTGCTCGCTGTCACTCTGGTGGGCACTCACCGCGATGTACCCCGATCGCCGCGGCGCGATCGCGTGCCTGATCGTCTCCGGCAGCGTGGTGCTCGATCTGCAACGATCCCAGACGAATGCGCTCGTCGCTGCACTGATGATCGGTGCCTTCGTGGCCAGCGAAAAGCAACAGCTGAATCGGGCTGCGCTGATGGTCGGTCTCGGCGCCGCCGTTAAACTATTCCCCGTAGTAGCAGCTATTGGTATGATATGGCAACCATCAAAGCGCCGTGCGCTCATTGTCGCGACGATTGTGGCGGTCGTACTCGTCGCGTTGCCACTGCTGGTCACCACGCCGGAGCTGCTGCAGCAGCAGTATCTGTCATGGTTCGCCCGGGAACGCCTCGATGCGCAAGACGGCGTCGCGCAGTGCATCGGCTGCGTGGACACTCGCGCGACTGGCGCCGCGCTCTACGGCGGCATCATGTATCAGCTGCGCGTGCTCTTCGGCCCTCTCCCGAATCTGCCGATCCAGCTCGGCGGACTCGCCACCATTCTGTTGTGTGTCTTCCTGCGCCGCGATGCATGGAACGAGCAACGCTTCCAGCGACAGCTACTCGCCGCGCTGCTGCTCTTCTGCGTCGTGTTCAATCACCAGGCCGAGTCACCTTCGTTTGTGATCGCCGTCTGTGGCATGGCGATCTGGTACCTCGAACGCGGCCCCGGACGCTGGCAGTTGCCGCTGCTGGTCGTGTGCGCGGGGATCGCGACTTTGGGTGCCGGTGATATCGTGCCGCGAACGTTCCGGCTGGCGGTGATGCTACCGTATCGCGTCCGCACGATCCCGTGCTTCGTGATGTGGATCGTTGTGCTTGTCGGGCTCTGGAGATTTCCGATGAAATCCAGAGCGGAGCTGGCCGAAGTTGACCAGTCTGATTCCGGCCCGCTCCCAATGGTCGCGCAGCCCTGAACTACAGAGTGCGCCGAGCTCCAGCTCGCGGTGCAACGTGAAGCCGTCGATTTGCCGCAGCGTGTCGTCGACGTACCCGGGATGGCACATAAACTCCGTTACGGGTGAGTTGAGATGCTCGCTGATCCGGAGCAGGTGAGTGGGGAAATTGCTGTCGCCTTGCCATGCCGCGCCGAGGAAGCCGCGAGACTGCGACGCTGGCGGCGAGCGTTGAACGCTCGACAGTGCCCTGAGCATCACGACGCGCGCGCGGCCCAGCTGGTTCGTGCCGCGCATGAGGCGTTCAACCGGGTAGCGAATTGTGTCGATTCCAGCCCGCTCTGCGGCGCGGCGCACACCCGCCGCAATCACTGGCAGCACGTGCGTATGCCGGTGTGAGTCGATGTGCGTTATCGCGGCCCCACGAGCCATCAGCGAGGCGCGCAAGCGCGCAATCTGGGCGCCGCATTCCCGCTCCACATCAACACTCGAAATCCGGCCACTCACAATTCGTCGCAGCAACTCAGGATACGTATGGAAGCGACCCGTTGCGTTGCTCACGAGCGTGCCGTCGGCCACCAGCGGCTGCCCGGTCAGCATGTCGAAGTGCAACCCAACGCCCAACGAACTTGTGGCACCCTGCAGCATGCGTGACGTCACGCCCCATGCCGGCAGCGTCACCATTGCGGACGTCGACGTCACCACACCGACATCATGCGCGTCGAGAATTCCGCGACTGATACCCGGGGCAAGGCCGAAATCGTCCGCATTCACCACCAGCAATCGCTCAGTCATACGCGCCGCGCCACGCGCGCAGCCGGATGAGGGCAACGTCGCGGCACATGCGCCATGCATCGCGGACATACCGAACCGTGGTGGGTTCGTCATCGTACCGGAACTCGACCGGCACCTGCGTGATTTCAAACCGGGGACGCTGCGCGATCACGAGCGACTCGATATCGAATGCGAAGCCATCGATCGAAAGCCGCGTTGCAATCACTTCCGCCGCGTCCGCGCGGAATCCTTTCAGTCCGGCCTGCGTGTCCTCGATCCCTTTGAGCAGGACTGACTGTACGATGCGATTGAAGATCCGGCTGCCCACGTGGCGTGTGAACAGATACGGAATGAAGCGCGGACTCATGGTGTATCGCGACTGCGAGTCGAGACGATCAGCAATCGCCACATCGGCGCCGCCATCGAGGGCCGCCACGATGCGCTCAATCTGTGAGACCGGATACGCCAGGTCGGCATCTGTGAAGATGCGATAGCGACCGGTAGCCGCGCGCATCCCGCGTCGAACGGCGTCGCCCTTGCCGCGATTCGCGTCACTCCGGAGGACGGCA
>JANMWU010000054.1:0-2743 GCA_031380785.1 Gemmatimonadaceae bacterium | reverse complement strand
ACGTCGTGCTGCTGCTCCTGCCCATTCACCGTGAGACGGACGGCTGGCATTGTCGCTTCGTTGTCTGTGGGAAGTGCCGCAACGGCGTCCGGCGCCGATCACAAGCATGGGTCTGGGGGCAAGCGGCGTCAAGAATCGGTGGAAACGTACGTTCCCTGCCTGATCAGTTGCCGGACCGAGGCTGTAAAGCAGGCTGGAGTGGCGGCGCGCCGATTGCGCGTGGAGGCCAAAGCGCTGTGTCCTCACGACGGCGATACCGGTTCGTCGCGTGCGTGCGGACGCAGTGCCACTAGGCAGCGGCAATACAGCACCGTTCTCCGGTTCGTCGCGTGCGTGCGGACGCAGTTCACGCGCGGAACACGACTTCCGCACGCACATGCGGAGGCATCCTGCGTGCTGCACCCGGCGCCGCGCAGCGACGCGCGTTTCGGATTGCGTGCTGCCAGCAGAGTGCAGTCATCGTACTCCGCTGCGGCGGATGCCCGCGTCAGATCGCGTCGTTGCGTCTCGCTTCACGGGGCGAATCAATTCCCGCCATCCGCGATGGGAGCGCGTGTTCGCGACTGAAACGCTGGCAAACGCGGGGCGCGCGCGCCGTTACCGGCGGCAGTAACACGATTGCGCGGCCTGAGTAACACGCTGATGCAAAACTCCTCGGATAAGAGGTTTGGAAGTGCCACCAACCGGCCCGAGGGAAGACAAATGGACGACTCACGAAACGCCGTACTGCCCAGCACGCACCGCACTGCGTTGGTCGCCGGAGTTGTGTTGCTGGGCGCCTGCGGCGGCTCAAGCGCATCAACAAAGACCGCCGTGGCGTCGGCCGCGACAAAGATTTCCGCGTGCACGCTGATGCCGAAGGAGGAGGTGAGCCGATTGACTGGCGAAGTCTTCACGACTGCGGAATCGCATGACGATGGCAAGTCGAGTGAATCCGGCTGCCAGTACACAACGCTGACAAACCCGGCTGGGGTTTCGCTGAACATCTCCTGGCTAACGCCGCGTGACTATTCGAACGCCGCGGAGCATGCGGCGATGCAGAAGGCGATGATGGGCGGCGCGAAGCTCGGCGGCGCGCTGGTGACCCAGACGCTTGGTGGCGCGAGCCTGCCCGGGCTGCGGAGCGGGCCGGTGGACAGCGTCGGCGACGAAGCGACCCAGAACCTGCTCTTGCTCACGGCACGTAAGGGCGACTTCTCCGTGATGGTGCAGATCTACCCGACGGATATGATGAAGATGATGACGGACAGCACGTTCGTGCGTAGTGTGGTTGCCAAAGAAAAGGAAATCGTCCGCCTGGCGCTCTCCAGGCTGTAACGCACACTCATCACTCAGGATTTCGACTATGAACACGCTCCTTCGATTTGGCGCCACCGCGTTGCTCGCAGCCGCACCGGCGCTCGCTACGGTTGGCGCGCAAGGCTACAGCTTCGACGTCACGAGTTCCAGCACCGACCCGCGCAGCGGCAACGCACAAGTCATGGGGGTCTCCCACGGCCGCTGGGAAAAGGACCTGACGCGTATTGACGTCATCGAGTCGCCTGCACGCGCTGGCATGATGGGCAAAGGCACCTACATGATTGCGGTTGGTGCAACGGGAATCACCACATTCGTCGACCCGACCAAACAGGAGTACTACGAATTGAACACCAGAGAGATGGCCGCGGCGGCCAACAATCTGCAGGGCGCGATTGCCAGTGTGGCGAAAATGGAAGTCGTCGACATACACGTTGACATGGAAGACCTGGGCGCTGGCGAGCCGATTGAAGGATACGCCACATGGAAATACCGGCTCACCCAGAGTTACACCATGCACATGACCGTTTTTGGCCACAACAACGACACGAAGGAACACACGGTGTCGGAACTCTGGATCGCGCCCGCGCTGCTTGGTGATCTGAATCCTGGTTCGCGTCCCGCCGCCAGTACGAACGGCATGCTGAAGGAGCTGACCGAAACAACGTACAAGGTTTACGCGAAATTGAAGCCGGGCGCGATGATTCGGATGATCAACACCAGTACATCGGGCGACGGAGCCAGGGCGCGCAATCACGTCACGACGATGAACGTGTCGAATTTCAAGCGCGAATCATTCATCGCCGGCATTTTCCAGGTTCCGGCCGGATACAAGAAGATCGATTCGCCGTTCGAAGCGCTCAACGCAGGCAAGAAACCCTAGTGGACGGTAACTGAAGTTGGGGGTGCAGTCCACTGGCAACGCTCAGTGCGATACCAGCGCGCGCAGCCGCAGGAGTCGCGCGCGCACATCGGCAAGGTCGGGCTGCACGGAAGCATCCGCATGCTCCCACAGCCCGGCGACCGTTTGCAACGCCAGAATGGCCCGGCGCGTGTCGCCTTGCATTTCGTACAATTCACCGAGCCGGCGCCAGGCGAGTGAACGGAATTCACCATTCGATGTCATCCAGTCCGACCACGGCGTTGTGACGTACCGTCGATACACGGCAATGGCGCTGTCGGGCTGATTCGCCTTGTCGTACGCGTTTGCAAGGTCAGGCAGTGCGCACACCGGACAGACATAGTTGTTCATCGCCGTACCCGCACGCTCTAGCGACGCGATCGCATCGGCGTAGCGGTGCTCGGCCATGAACGCAGCGCCCTCAGCGCGCAGATAGTCGCCTTCGTCGCGAATGGCTGAACTGCCGGCGGTGGTGGCGTCGTTCGCCCGGAATGTGGTCAGCAGCGCGCGGCTTCGGGCCGGTTCGTCAGCCAGCGCGAGCACGTA
>JANMWU010000930.1:0-5868 GCA_031380785.1 Gemmatimonadaceae bacterium | reverse complement strand
ATCGAGGCCGTGGAGTACACGCCGGGTGGGCGTGATTTGCGCGTGTCGCTCGAGGCGTCCGGGTATGTCACCGTGATCATCGTTGATCCGGAGCGCGGCGCGACGGTGCGGTTCAAGCGCGGCGAGCTGCAGAGCCAGTGGGCTGACCAAGGGGTCCATCGCTTCGCGCTCGATCGGCTGGCCAGTCCCATGATGCTGGCGCAGATGCTCCCGACGCACCCGTCCCCGTCGTCACGCGGGATTGGCAGTCCGCTGTTGCGTGCGGTTCCGCAGCGCGCGACATCGTTCGATCCGGCGCCGGTTTTTGATCCCGGCAGTACGCCCGAAGATGCCGGACGCCGGGAGTTTCGCCTGGCGTCGCAGCGCGTGGGCGGCGGATACGGTCCGGTCACGTCAACACATGTCGTTGTAATTGTGACCGAACAACCGCTGGATCTGATTGGCGTTGCCACGCGGCTTGCCCGCGGTTCGCTGGACCCGGCGCTGGTGGCGCAGGCCGCTGTGGACGTCGTGCAGGGCGGTCGCTGGATGGCGGCCGTAGCGCCGCTGCGAGGCCAGTGACGGGCGTCGGCTCCACCGCCCGTTCAGAACCGTGGCTTATCGGATCCTGGCAGGTATTGCGCTGCGATAAACCGCTCGAGATCCAGCCCGGCACGCGCATGCATTTCGGCCATGGGCAGCGGCTCGACTACGCTATCCCCGCCGTTGATCGCATGGTGACGGTTACGCTGCGCTGGTGGCTCGATGGTGAACTGCTGCACACCGAGCACCAGGATGGATCAAACCCCGTTCAGGTGCGCGTTACGCTTGGAGCGGCGGATGTGCTGATGTTCGACTTTGACGGCCCGCGCGCCTGGTTTGTGCGCGCGAGATAGCCTGCATCGGCCAGCTTGCCGCTGTCACGGGGCGCGATAGCTTCGCCGAACGGCTTTCAGAAAAGGAGTATCCATGCGCGGTGTTTCCGCACTGGCAGCAGGATTGTTGTTCATTGGTCTCGGAGTCTACGGCGCCGCCGCTGCCACGCCACTGGCATTTCCGGGCGCCTTCGATGGCGACAGCGGCACATCGAATTTCGTCGCGCTGTTCGTGATGCTGACCATCACCGAAGTGTCGGCGATGTTCGGCGGATGGGTCACGGCGCGGCTGGCGCCCGATCATCGAATCGGCCACGCGATTCTGATGGCAACAGTTGGACTCGCGTTCGCAATCGCCGTCGGCGCCGTGCGCTGGGCCGAAGCGCCGTCATGGTTCTACGTCACAACGTGGACGCTGATGCCGTGTGCTGCGGCGCTTGGAGCCGCGGCGTGGGAACGCTCGCGGCGGCGCAAGGGCCGCGACGCGGCGCGCCGGATCGCGACGACCTGACCCATGCCTGCTCACGGAGCACTGTGACAATCCGGGTGAAGCAGGTCGCCTGCGCTGCGCTACTCGTCGGTGCTCTTGCTGCGTGCAATCAGGCCGGGTCGTCCGCCGGCGTTGCTCCGGTTCCGGTCACTGTGTCGGCATCGAACGGTGGTTCGGTCGGCATCATACCGCGCATGACGATCATGCTCGGTGGCGCCGGGCAAACCGCGCGCATCGGCGCATCGCGCGATGCTGTCTGGGCCACGCTTCCCGGCGCGTTCGAGTCGCTCGGATTGCCGCTCAGTTTCAAAGACGATGTGCGTTACCGTCTGGGGAACGACCAGATCAAGGTGCGCCGCGCACTGAATGGTTTGCAGCTGCGCACGCTGGTCGATTGCGGCAGCGATCTGAATGGCGAAAAGGCGGAGTCGTACGACATCCGTCTCACAATCGAGACGACGGTTGCGCAGGGCCCGACGGCCGATGCGGCTGACGTCACGACGACGGTGTCCGCTCTTGGCCGCTCACCGAACTTCGGCAACAACGATGTGCCCTGCAGCACAAAGGGTGAGCTCGAGAAGCGCATTCTGCACTACGTCCGCACGCAGCTCGGATTGAGTGAGAAGTGACGAAGCGGAAGCGGTTTTTGTAATTGCGCTGACGCGCAGACACTCACGTCCCGCGCGGTTTTGCGCGACGTGTCGGTACGGCGGTGGTCGGATCTTCGGGCCACGAATGCCGGGGATAGCGGCCGCGCAGGTCCTTTCGCACATCGGCGTAACTGCTGCGCCAGAACCCCGGCAGATCACGCGTGACCTGCACCGGCCGGTGCGCCGGCGAGAGCAGATGAATCACCAGCGGCACCTTGCCGTCCAGGACTGTCGGAGTGTGTGTCGCGCCGAACAATTCCTGCAACCGCACGGCCAGCACCGGTGCCGCTGGATCGCTGTAGTCAATCGGAATCCGGGAACCACTTGGCACGACGATGTGCATCGGTGCATCGCGATCAAGCGTGGTGCGCAGCGACCAGTCGACTCGTGACAGCAGCGCTGCGGCCAGATCGGCGCGCCGCACATCTTCCACCGAACGCGCGTCCCGCACGATGGAGTCGAGCCAGTCGCTGGCGCCCGATCGCAGCGCTTCGTCGCTCACGTCCGGCCAGCGTGCGTCATGATGATGCAGGAACGCGAGACGCTCGCGAATCCGGATCGCGGCGTCGTTCAACGGCAATCGCGTCGGCCAGTCACGCGTAACAAACGCCATCAGCGCTTCGGCGCGCTCGTTCGCACTCACGTCGTCGGCCGCGCGCTCCACAAGCGTGATCGCACCCAGCGACTCAATCACGGTGCCGCGCACCTTCCCGGTGACTTCGTCGGCTGCGACGGTGCGCGCAATCGTGACCTGATCGCCGAAAATTTCACGCACGGTTGCGAGGTCGATTCGTGCCGCGAGCTGGATGGTGGCATCGCGTCCGGCGTCGTCGAGCGCGGCGGCCGCCAGCCACTCCTCGCGCGCCAGCGGTGAGCCCTGATCGCGCACGAATGCGCCGCTGCCGTTGCGCAGCAGATAGCGGGCGCCGGCTCCGCCGCGCCGGCGTGCGATGCGGTCGGGGTATGCGAGAGCCACCAGCGCGCCGAGCGCGGCGTCGCTGAACCCGGCCGACTCGTTGGCGCGTCGGACGGCCATGCGGTCGCGCAACGCGCGCGCAGTTTCGCGGCACCGGGCCAGCGCGCCCTCGTCGAGCGAAAGACCCATCGGCAACGCGCGCCGACCGCTGCGCATCGCGTCGATCCGCAGCGCCAGATCGGGATCGATCTGACGTGCATCAGCGGCCCGAATCGGATCGCGTTCTTCCAACACGGCGACGAGGTCGCACGCCAGCGCCAGCACCTCGCGTTCGCGCGCCATCAGCAGCAAGTGTGCCATGCGTGGATGCACGCCAAGCGATGACATGGCACTGCCGTGCGCCGTGATCCGGCCGTCGGCATCCAGGGCACCGAGTTCGGCCAGCAGCCCGCGCGCCTGCGCAAACGCCGCCGCCGGCGGAAGATCGAGCCACGACAACTCGTCGGCGCGAGCAATGCCGGCACCGGCGAGATCGAGAGCGAGCGGTGCAAGGTCAGCGTCAAGTATTTCGGCTGCGCCGTGCGCGCGCAACGCAACGTCGTCGTGCTCGTGCCAGCATCGGATGCAATGGCCCGGGGCCACGCGGCCGGCGCGTCCGCGACGCTGATCGGCACTGGCTCGCGATACGCGCACGGTGTCAAGCCGCGTCATGCCGCTGCGCGGATCGTAACGCGGCACGCGTGACCAGCCACTGTCCACCACCACGCGCACACCTTCGATTGTCAGCGACGTTTCGGCGATAGCGCTCGCGATTACCACCTTCCGCCGGCCCGCTCGCGACGGTGCGATGGCGGCATCCTGGTCGCGCGCGTCGAGCATTCCGAACAAGGGCAGCACGTCGATATGGTCAGCAATCGCGCCAGCGAGCAGCGCGGCCGCGCGACGGATCTCGCGCGCGCCCGGCAAAAACACCAGCACGTCGCCGTCGTGCTCTGACAATGCCTCGCGTACGGCTGCGACCGTCGCTTCCTCCATCCGCTGTTCGGCGCGCGGCGGGCGAAAGCTGGTGCTGACGGGATACGCTCGGCCGCTGCTGGTTATCACGGACGCATCGCGCAGGAGTGAAGCGACGCGTGCGCCATCAATCGTGGCTGACATGACGAGCAGGCGCAGGTCGGGTCGCAACACGGCCTGAGAATTGAGCGTCAGCGCCAGTCCTGTATCTCCATGAATTGAGCGTTCATGGAATTCATCGAAGCACACCAGCCCCACGCCATCGAGAGTGGGATCGTCAAGCAGCATGCGCGTCAGCACGCCTTCCGTCACGACTTCAATGCGCGTGCTGGCGCCGACGCGAGTGTCGCCGCGCATACGCCATCCAACCGTGCCCCCGACGGCGTCGCCGAGCAGCCATGCCATGCGGCTGGCCGCCGCGCGGGCGGCGAGGCGGCGCGGCTCGAGCACGAGAATCCGAGCGCCAGCCAGCCACGTTTCATTCAGCAGAGCGAGTGGCACGGCCGTCGTCTTGCCGGCACCAGGCGGAGCGACGAGCACGGCGTCCCGTCCCGCCGAAAGCGTGTTGCGCAGCGCCGGAAGGGCGTCCATCACCGGCAGGGTGCTGAGCTGAGCGATCGACGCGGGATCCGGGGTCGGGGTCACGCGCTAACTTTATCGCGGAGCGGGACCGCGGGCGTCGCGGCCGCTGGATTCAACCGGACGGCCCGGCAGCGCCGGGAGGAGTTACGATGCATCCCCGACTCACAGCTGTCATCGAGTATGCGGATTGCGCGCGCACCGAGCTGCTGGCAACCGTCGAGGCGGTGCCGGAACCGCTTCGTGAGGCGCGTCCATCCGAGGAGGCGTGGTCAGTTGCCGAGATTCTTGAACACTTGATGCGGGTTGAGAAAGGCGTGGCGCGCCTGGTCGCGATGAAGGCGGGCGAGCTGCAGAGCCAGAGCGAACCGCCGCGCGATCCGGATGAACTGCCGGAGCTCGCTATTTCGAAGTTCGCACGCATGTCCGACCGGTCGATGAAGATCACCGCGCCGGAACGGGTGGCACCGCTCGGCGAGATTTCCGCCGCGGAGGCGCTGGAAGGACTGGCACAGACGCGCGCACAGTTGCGGGAGCAGTTACATGCGGCCGACGGCCTGGCGCTGTCCACTGCGCACCACCTGCATCCCGTTTTCGGCGTGTTGAATCTGTACGAATGGGTGTACGCCACCGGCGGCCACGAACTCCGACACGCCGATCAGATCCGCGAAGTTGCCGCACAACTCAGCGCACATTGATACGAATGAGCCAGACTTCATTGCAGTATCCGGTCGGCCGTTTCACCGCGCCGGACGATGTCACGCCGGCAATGCGAAACCATGCGATCGACGAAATCGCACTGATGCCCACAGCAATGGCGAACGCCACGCGCGGCCTGACGGATGCGCAGCTGGCGACACCCTATCGCGACGGAGGCTGGACGGTGCATGAGGTGGTGCACCATGTCGCCGACAGCCACATGCACGCCTACATCCGGATCAAGTTCGCGCTGACCGAGGAGAGTCCGACGATTCGCCCGTATGACGAGGCATCGTGGGCTGTTCTCCCGGACGTGGCCGCGCTGCCGATCGCGGTGAGTCAATCTCTGATCGAAGGGATTCACGCGCGGTGGGTTGCCTGCGTGCGCGGCATTCACGAGGCGCAGTTCAAGCGACCCTTCGTGCATCCGGAACTCGGGCCGCAACGCATCGATCTCTCGCTGCTGCGATACGCGTGGCATGGTCGGCATCATGTGGCGCACGTGACGGCATTGCGCGCGCGGATGGGGTGGTGAGGAGCGTCGCATCGCCAACCATACAATTGCCTGAAACAGCCGCCGAACTGACCGCGCCAATCCTGTTTTTTGATGGCGAGTGCGGATTCTGTGACCGCGCCATCAGGTTCGCAATGTCGCACGATGCGAAC
>JANMWU010000908.1:0-2540 GCA_031380785.1 Gemmatimonadaceae bacterium | reverse complement strand
CACCTTGCCCGCCGGCGCGTATCAATTTCAGCGATTCCGGATTGAAGGCGGACTGGCGCAGAAACGCCGCTTCAACGCGCAGGCGTCAATGTGGTTTGGTGGCTTTTACAACGGGCATCTCACTCAGTATCAACTCACCGGCGCCTGGAAACCCTCCGCCCTCTTCACGCTCGAGTTCAACGGCGAGCGTGACGTAGGAAGTCTGCCTCAGGGGCGCTTCGTGCAGGACGTTCTCGGAACACGCGCGCGGCTCAACATCTCGCCCGATCTGCCATTCGCGAGTTTCCTGCAGTATGACACGGGATCGAACGCCTTCAGCACCAACACGCGGGTGCGGTGGACGTTTAGTCCACTCGGCGATCTGTTCGTGGTGTACAATCATGCGCTGCGGACGCGTGATCCGGTGACGCTGCTACCGGTATTGACGTTCGGGTCAAATCAGTTTCTGGCGAACGTGCAGCATGCGTTGCGGTACTGAGGGCGGGAAGCTGGCGAGTGGCCAGCCACGCGATTGCACTTTAAAACGTCCCACCCTGAAAAGTCGCATTCGCAAAACTCGGCAGCTGCCCGCGGAATATGTCGCGATAGACAGGCCGCAACCGGCCAGCTCAAAGCCGACTGACCAATTGCGGCGAGGCAATCTGGCGCTCCGGTCAACTGCGTGGCGCCTGCGCACAGATGTGAACGAGCTGCGCGCGGTGGGGAGTGCAGCCACGTCAGCTGGAGAGGGTGCACCAGCCCGGCATACATCGCAGAATGCAGACTCTGCAAACGTGCGATGTCTCAATCAGTTCGGATTCACCGTATATCTGAGACAGCCGCTCTGCAGTACCTCCGCCGCCGAAGCCGCGTCGATGATCCGGAAATGAATATCGAACGCGGCACCCGCCAATGAAGCCGGCAACGTCCGGAAGAGATCAGCACGTCCTTCGCCCTCGTCATTCGTATGAATCGGAGTCACGACAGTACCGAGACCCAGCGTGAGCCACCCACCGTCGACGCAGCCGCTTCCAAGCGCGAGCGCCGCCCTTTGGAGGTAGTAGTCGTGGTTCGGGGCAAGGCCTTCGACTCTTGTGTGCAGAAATAGTGTCATGACGCCATCGTTCGGCTGGCGAAACCTGATTGAACCTTCGGCGTCGTGCGAGCCTCGCAGGCGAACATTCAGATTCATAGGTGGCGTGCCTGGCGCTCTCGACTCCTCGCGATCGATCGACGGCGACACGGCTGAAGTGGGACTACCGGGTCCGTCAGTGGAACAGGCGGCGAGCGCGAGCAGGCCGGTGACGACGGTGATGGACAGCGTACGTGGTGCGCGTGCGAACATGTGAACCTCTCGGAAGTGGGCTGTTGGCTGTCGAATCGCGGACGGCCGGCAAGTGCGTGTGAGGTGCTACCGTATGCACTGCGCGTGATCTGCGCGTGATCTGATCGTGACCGGGGAGTGACTTGAAAGACCTAAAGGCTGATTTCCGCCAATCGTTACAATTGCGGGCTCTTGGCGCGCTGGATCTCACTGGTCTCGACCGCGCCGCGGCCGCTGTCGTTCTGGCACAACCAAAGCGGCTCGTGCTGCTGGTCTATCTCGCCGCGGCGCCGCACCCGCATTTCCGGCGGCGCGATGCAATCATCGGACTGTTCTGGCCGGAACTCGACGAGTCCCATGCCCGCGGTGCGCTGCGGCAGGCACTGCGATTCCTCCGTCAGTCGCTCGGCGTGGATGTTGTAATCACGCGCGGGCCCGAAGAAGTCGGCGTCAATCGCACATTGCTGCATTTGGACCTCAACGCGTTCGAGCAGGCGGTGGCAGACAACGATCCGGCGGCGGCGCTCTCGCACTACAAGGGAGAACTGCTCGACGGCGTTCATGTAGCAGGAGTGGCAGAGGAGCTTGAGAGCTGGATTTCTGCCGAGCGCTCACGTATCCGCTCCATCGCGCGCGACTGCGCACGGAAAGCCGCCGATGCGTCGCGGGCCGGAGGCGACCACGCCGGCGATGTGACGTGGGCGCGGCGCGCCTATGCGCTGTCTGAACACGACGAGCGTGACCTCGCCCGGCTGATGCAGGCGCTCGCTGCCGCAGGTGGTCGCGCGGAAGCCCTGCGACTCTATGACGACTATGCGCGAGAGCTTTTAAATTTCGTCAGCGCGCTGCCGTCAACTGAGTTGCGCGCGATCGTGCAGCGGATTCGGGACGGCGCCGCGACCTCGCTCGCACCGCTGTTGCCCGTCCCACACGCGATGGCGGCGAGCGTCGCCGCTTCGCCTCGTGCCCCCGAGTCGTTGCCGGAGTCGCACACACGCCGTCACGTCGGCGCGTTGCTCGGCGTGTTGCTGCTGGCCGGCACAGGATTCGCGATACGTCGGGCTGCCTTGCACACGCAGCCCGACATCGCGCACGTCGCTCCGGTCGTCGCGCTCGCCGGCGTGCCGCAACCGCGGGGCGGGGCTCTTCCGCTCCCGAACACCAGCGTCGTTGCGGCCGCGGCAGTTGCGCGCGGTCAAAACTATCTGAACAAGCGCGACTCGATGCACATCCGCAT
>JANMWU010000852.1:0-2915 GCA_031380785.1 Gemmatimonadaceae bacterium | reverse complement strand
ACCCGGGCGCGGGTGCGCTCGTGGCAGATCCTGAGTTCAACCTTCGCCGAGCCGAGGCGGAGGAATCGTTGGAACGCATTGCGCGCCCTGCTCGGCGCGCCGGTGCCGCCGTCGACGTAAGAGTGGTCACGCACGATCAGGTTGCATCCGCCATACTCGAAGCCGCGCAGTCGAGCATCGATCTGATCGTCATCCCGACGCACGCTCGCAGCTCGCTCTCGCGGGCGCTGCTCGGCAGCGTCGTGGACAAGGTGTTGCGTGGTGCAACCGTGCCGCTCCTGCTCTTTCGCGCCGCCGAAGCGAGGGCAGGATCTGCCGGCAATCGCGATGCACGCGCCTCACGCAAGCGCCGCCCATCAAAGTTGAGCTGAGCATATGTGCGAATGTGGAATTAATACTCCGGCTCGCCTCCGTTGTCTGGAGTAAGTATCTCCTCAGTATTGACGGGAAATCCACCCGCATTCAAAACGATGGTCTTAACGCCTGCACCAGCGGCGTCTTGCCCGTCTGTGATTGCCGCAGTTTTTCCACGACACGAACGTGCACTACGGGAACAGATGCGCCTTGCGAACGCAAACGCAATCTGAGCTGTTCACCCAGCGCGCCGGTATCAAAGCCCGACTGCGGACCGACGATTGACACAGTGACGTCGGTGCCGGTCTCCTGCACGACCTGCCATCCGTCCGCCGGCGCGGGCTCCAGCACATCATGGAAGACATCCGGCTCGATCGCCACTTGCGCGCCGTCGGCACCGGTGAGGAACACGGTGTCCTCCACTCGTCCCTGAATTCCCGCCAGCACCGCGAAGGGTTTGCCGCATGCGCAGGGAGCAGGCAAGTCAGCCAGTGCCACACGATCGCTCAACTCGTACCGGATCAGCGGCACCGTTCGGCTGAAGAGCACCGTGACCAGCACCTTCTCGCCGTATGTTCCAGCGGGCACCGGCTTGTTGTCGCGACCGACCACTTCCACGATCAGCAAGTCCTCGGACAGATGCATGCGGTGGTGCGCGCAGTCGGCCGCGATCAGCGCCGCTTCCGTGGCGGCGTAGGCATTGAACGGGTCGCTGCCCCACGCGGTCGCGATGCGCTTCCGCGCCGTGTCGGTGAACACCTCTGACGATGCGAACACCATGCGCGGAGCAATCCGCAACTCACCGGCCATCTGCCGGAGCGCGAGCGCGTTCGCCGTTTCGGCGTAGGCTACCAGAATGTCAGGCTGAAAGGTGTTGAGCCGCTCGACCAGAACATGCATCGGTTCCGTGGAATCCAGACGCAGCGTCGGCAGAATCGGCGTGTCCACCGACGCGCCAACGAGAAGCGACTTACACCACGGCTTGACCGAACTCACAATTGCCATCCGCTGCCGATGCAGTGGACCGATGCGTGCGCCAGCCCAGGTGGTCGCGCGTCCATGCGACGCGATGCCCCAAAGCCACTCATCGCGATTGAATGCGAAGACTCCCTTCATACCGGTGCTTCCGGACGTCGTTGACGCGACGTATTCATTCCTGAAGAGCCGCGGCGTATCGAGCTGCCCGATGAATGCGCGAAGCTCGCCGAGCGTGACGGCCGGGTCAGTGCAGACGTCATCCCATTGCGCCATCAGCGTCTGCTTTGTGAGCACCGGCAGGTCGGTCAGCGGTGCGCTCGCCAGTCCGGAATGAAATTTCTGATAGAATCGCGATCTCGCGTAGGCGTGCGCGCGGAGATCGCGCAATGCCGATGCCTGGTGCCGCAGCAGCTTGCTCCGCGGCCAGCGGTCATGCGTCGCGAGCTGGCGACGGATCCAGAGTAACCGCGCCAGTCGCCAGGCCCCGAGCGAAACAGGTGCATCGCCTGAACCCTGTGGCGTGCTGTCCGGACGAGTGCTCGGAGCGGGCAATCCTGATGCGTTCGTCATGGGGCCTCAGCGCTTGTCATACGCGGCGTGCAATATGGAGAATCAGCGCGGTGGCCCAAACTACAGCCGGAACGAGTAACACCCACCTGAAATCAGATCGTAAAGTAAAATTCGTGGCGCTCATCAGGCCAACGGTCAGCACACCGGTCAGTACCAGCGCCCAGAACGTTCCACGCGATCCCAGTCCAGCCCAGGCCACACAGACCGTCAGCACGCCGTTGCCCACCATGAATCCGCCCATGACGGTGAACACTTTCTTCAGCCAACCGTCGAGGCCAGGGACAGCCGCGCGAATGTGCGCGGACGACGTCCCCATGAAGCGTGCATCTTCAGACAGCAGTGGTGGCCGGACAGCGATGAAATAGAAGCCGAGCGCTACGAACCAGAGCCCACAGCCGACGAGAAGCCACGAGGACACGTCGCGGTGAGCGACATCGGCATACGCGGTGGTCATTGCGACACTCCGTGGGAGGGTCGTGCGCCCTCGCGACTTGGTTCAGACCCGCGCGAGCATGAACGCACCGCATAGTACGAGCGACAGCGCGCCGCCACCCAGGCTTTCCAGATCGAATCGTGTGCGCTGAGCCAGCTCGAAGAGGCTGGGCAGATTCCAGTAACTGAGCATAAAAAGCGGCTCGGTCAGGCCGAACAGTGATGTCGCGAAACTGACACGCAGCATCGTGCTCCGCAGCAGTGGTGCCGACCAATAAAGTGCGGCCCACGGCGCCAGGAAGGCGCTCGACCAGAGCAACCAGACGCAGTGGTTTCGCATTGCACCCGCCTCGACCGGTCGGCTGAAGATCGCATGAGTCCGGGCTGAATGCAGAACCGACCGTCAGAATGCGTGTCGATTGCGGTCCGATCGCCGGAGGTGGGCCGCGCATGACCGCGTGCAGCTAGATATGTTGCTCTCTGGAAATGAGTACTTCGCACTTGCAGCAAACAACTCCCGTAACCTTGACGAACGGGGCGCGCGTCCCGTGAGCCGAAGTCGCGATGGATACCTGCGCGCT
>JANMWU010000825.1:0-4098 GCA_031380785.1 Gemmatimonadaceae bacterium | reverse complement strand
TGCAGTCCACTGGTTCGCATTGGAGGTGACGCGCGATGTCTGTACTGACGGTCGAACGGCTCGGTGGCCTGGCCGGATTCGGCGGCGCCGGCTCGCACATCAGGAGTGAAGGCCGGATCGAACTGGCTTCACTCTCTGATGCCGATCAGCGCGCTGTCGCGCAGCTGTTCAGGCATGCGGATGCGCCGCGGAAAGCATCACCGGTTCGGGACGGCTTCCACTATCGCGTGACCAGAACCGTTGCGTCGCGCGCAGAAACGGTTGAAATCCCGGAGGCAGCGATGCCGGCGGCGTTGATTGCGTGTGTGCGGGATGAGCTGATTTGACGTTCGAAAGATCAAGGGGTCAGAGCTCTTGATCCGATCAAGAGCTCTGTCCCCTTGATCCATCCCCACTACGGCCCTACGCCGCCGCGATTGCGATGCCGCTCCCGCTCGGTGAGGCAGTCGTCGGCGCAACCGGAGCGAGATCCGTCAGCCCCGCATCCAGACGTGACTGCAGCTCGCTGCCGCTCACCGGATGCGCGAACAGATACCCCTGCGCGTACTCGCAGCCCATGCCCAGCAGCCGCTCGCTCTGCGCGAAGTGCTCGACGCCCTCCGCCACCATGCGCATGCCAAGGGTCTGGCCGAGTGCCACAATCATCCGCGCCACGGCTGCGCCTTGCGCCCCACCCGCGACATGATCCACGAAGCTTTTGTCGATCTTCAGAATGTCGATCGGGAATTGCTGCAGATACCGCAGCGAGGAATACTCCGTCCCGAAGTCGTCGACCGCGAGGCGCACACCGATCTCTTTCAATGCGTGCAGCACACTCAATGCCGCGCGCGTGTCGCGCATCAGCACACTTTCGGTGATCTCGAGCGTGAGACGATCCGCCGCCAGTCCCGACCGCGTGAGCGCATCGCGCACCTGCAACAGCAGCGCGGGATGCAGCAGCTGACGCCACGACACGTTGACGCTGATGCCAAGCGGACGGCCATCGTGGCCATTCGGCCAGCGCGCCGCGGTGTGGCAGGCCCGGTCGAGCGCCCACTGACCCAGTTCGAGAATCGTGCCGCTGGCTTCTGCAATGGGAATGAATCGCGCCGGGCTGATCGCCCCACGCTCCGGATGCGACCAGCGCAGGAGCGCTTCAGCGCCGACGATGCGAGCCGTCGCGAGCTGCACGATCGGCTGATACACGAGGCTCAGTTCACCGCGCTCCAACGCGAAGGCGATTCCTCGCTCGAGCACCAGTCGTTCCTCCGCCGCCGCCGCACTGGCCGGATCGAATACGGCGTGCCGACCCTTCCCCTCGGCCTTGGCGCGGTACATCGCAGCGTCCGCGTTTCGGATCAGTTCCGACGCCGACGATGTCGGTTCCGCGAATGCAATGCCAACGCTGACGCCCACGCGCGCCTCGCGCGGATGCTCCACATCGCCGACCTGAATCGGTGCGCGCAATGCAGCCGTGATGCGCTCGGCGACCACGTACGCGTCGGCGGCCGACGCCATGTTTTCAAGCAGGACAGCGAATTCATCACCACCAAACCGGGCAACGGTATCCGAGCCGCGCGTGGCATTCAGCAAGCGGCCGGATACCACCCGCAGCAACTGGTCGCCGGCGTGGTGCCCGAATGAGTCGTTCACCAGTTTGAAGTTGTCGAGGTCAAGAAAGAGGACGGCGACGCGCGGATCGTCGATCGCGTTGTCGGGCCCGTGCGTCGGCATACCGTGCGTGCGCGACAGTCGCGACAGTGCGCCCTCGGCGCGATTTTCAAACAGCAGGCGATTGCCAAGCCCGGTGAGCGAATCGTGCAGTGCCTTCCGGCCCAGCTCCACTTCGAGTCGTCGCCGCTGCTGAAAGCGCCACAGCCAATGCAGTGCCGCGATCGCTATGATCGTGACCAGCAGTCGGAACCACCACGTGGCCCAGAACGGTGGCGTGATGATGAGCGCAAGCGTGGCGTCCTGCGCGGTCCAGACGTCATCGCCAGCGCTGGCACGCACATGAAACAGATAGTGGCCCGGCGCGAGATTCGTGTACGACGCGACGTGTTGTTCGCCGACGGTTTGCCAGTCGCTGTCGAAGCCGTCCAGACGATACGCATAGCGTGTGCGTTCCGGTGAGCTGTACTCGAGCGCAGCGAATTCGAACCCGACGACATCCTGCGTGTGCGACAGGCGCAGTTCCGATGTGCGCCACAGCATCTGCTGCAATGGCGAGTGTGGCGCGCCTGGAATAACGGAGCGATTGAACAGGAACAGATCGGTCAGTGTCACGGTCGGCAGGCGCGGATCCTCACGCAGCAAGTCCGGTCGGATCACGTTGAATCCCTGATTGCCACCGAAATAGAGCGTCCCGTCGCGCGCGCGGAACGCAGAGCGCATCAGGAACTCATTGCCCTGCAGACCATCGAGGCGAGTCAGCGTGCGTGTGGCGTGCGTATTGGGATCGAGTCGCGTGATTCCGTGGTCGGTGCTGATCCAGAGCGTGCCGCGTGCGTCGGTCGTGATGGCTTCGACACTGGCGCTGGCGAGGCCATTCTCGACGCCGAAGTGCGTGCGCGTGCCGGCTGCGAGATCGAGACGATCGAGACCGTTCTCGCCACCGACCCATAGCACGCCCGGCGCGGATTCGCACAGCGCGCGCACCAGATTGCTGGCAATCCCGGTCGTCGGCGTCGCGCCCTGCAATACGTGCGTTGTTGCTTCGGTCTTCGGGTCCACGATCACCAGACCGCCGTCGCGTAGCGCAATTGCGAACCGACCATCCGCCAGTTCGCGCAGCAGCAGCACGGAGGAGGCGTTGAAGCCGTCCGGCACGACGTGAATGCGCTGAGTAAAGCGACCAGTGCGTGGATCACGCCGCGCAACCGTGCCGCCATCGGTGCCGATCCAGAGCTCACCGGCGCGCGTGAGCATCACTTCGTACAGGTGGTCTTCGGGAATGTCGCTGTTCGCACGTGTCTGCGCGGCGACGTGCTTCGTTCGCGGATCGAAGTGCACCAGCCCACCGCCCCACGTCGCAAACCAGAGCGTGCCATCAGGATCGGGCGTCGCTGCCAGCACAGCGTCAACCGGCAGCGCGGAATTGTGCGTCGTGATGCGCTCGAAGCGCGCCGTGTGCGGATCGAAGCGATTCACACCGCCGCCGTCGGTGGTGATCCAGATATGGCCGGCGCGATCTTCGGCGAAGCTGGGCACGGCGCCGAAGCTCAAGGTTGATGGATTGCCGTTCACCGGCTGAAAAAGCTGAATGGCGGCGCTGTTCCGCATCGCGATGTCGATGCCGCCCGAAAACGTGCCGACCCACAGCAGACCGCTGGCATCCTGCGCCAACGCCCAGATGGAGTTGGAGCGGATGCTCATCGGATCGTTCTCATCGAACCGATGATGCGTGATCGAGTCGGATGCGAGTTCGAGAAAATCGACGCCCGCGTTTTCAACGCCGATCCACAATCCGTGCGCCGATCGATCGACGAGGAGCCGCGTGATGCGGTTGCCGGCGATGGATGCCGGCGCGTCGCGCCGATGTCGGAACCATGTCTGCCGGTGGGTGCGCGCATCGAGACGCACCATGCCATCATCCATCGTGGCCACCCAGAGGCGTCCGCGGGCGTCTTCGAGGATATCGCGGACATACTGCGCCGGCAGTCCGTTCGATGGTTTGCCGGCAGCCCGCAGACCATTCCGTGTGCCAACCCAGAGCTGATGCTGGTGGTCTTCAAACAGCGCGGTCACGAACGGGCGATCTGTCGGTGCCGCGTCCGACGAGACTGGCACCGCACGACTGCCTCCCGATTGTCGATCGAGCGCGAACAGACCGACGCTGGTGCCGACCAGGAGGCGACCGTCGTGATCCTCGATCAGACTGGTGACGATGGGCGGCGTGATCGCCCGCGCCGGAGAATCGCCTGTCGGTACGGAGCGCGCTGCCGACGCGGCCGTGATCGCACGCGCACTGTGTGTGACGAAGCCGTCGATGCGCGGATCGTAGCGACTCAGGCCGGCCGCAGTCACGACCCACAGCGTGCCGCTTCGATCCTCGTACAATCGGTCCACCATGCCAATCGGCAGTGCATTCGTGGTGTGACCGGGAGCGTAGTTGCGGAA
>JANMWU010000764.1:0-2125 GCA_031380785.1 Gemmatimonadaceae bacterium | reverse complement strand
ACCGGCATCGTGCGGCGCGCGATGGCGGCGGCACGCACTGGGTTCCCGGCACTTCAGGCGCCACAACTGGCGACGCTGTTTCTCACGCACCTCCACTCCGATCACACCATGGGCCTGAACGACGTCATGTTCACGCCGTGGATACAGGGCCGGAGAACGCCGCTGCAACTTTACGGTCCACCCGGCACACAGCGAATGGTGAACGGCATCCTCGCCGCCTATGACGAAGACATCCACGAGCGACTCGAAAGCTCCGGTGGACCTGTCGCTGGCGCGTACAAAGCCGCCGTGCACGAGGTAACTGATGGAGAAATATTCTCTGACGCACGCGTCTCAGTCCGCGCCTTCGAGGTGCCGCACAGCGCCTGGAAGCACGCACTCGGTTACCGCATCCAAACGCCCGACAAGGTGATTGTCATCAGCGGTGATTCGCGCGCCAACCCCACCATCGCCCGCGAATGCAACGGCTGCGACATACTCGTTCACGAGGTGTATTCAGACTCCGGCTTCACCACCATCGCTCCCGCCCGTCAGCGGTATCACGCGCAGGCGCACACCGCGGCAACGCAGCTCGGCGACATCGCGGCGCAGGCGAAGCCAAAGCTGCTCGTGCTGTATCACCAGCTGTTCTTCGGCGCGAGCGACAGTACGCTCGTCGCCGAAGTTCGCTCGCGGTTCAGCGGCCGCGTCGTCTCCGCAAAGGACCTCGATCGCTTCTGACGCCGTCGCGGCGTCCATAACGACTCATGCGACCACCGGCTCGGCGCGCGGCCCCGGCAGCACCGTCGCCGCCAGGCGTCCGATGTTGAGCGTACGGGCATTCGAATCGATAATCTCGCGATACAATCCGCCATCGAGATACAGCGATTCATGGGTCCCCTGCGCCACGATTTCGCCGTCACTCATCACATAGATCACATCTGCATCCATGATCTGACTGATGTTGTGTGAGATGATGAGCACCGTCCGGTTGTGCTTCACGGCATCGATGCTCTCCTTGATCTGCTCCGTCGTGATGGCATCAAGGCTGGCAGTCGGTTCATCGAAGAAGATGATCGGCGGATTCTTGAGGAACAGGCGCGCAATGGCGATGCGTTGCTGCTGGCCGCCCGAGAGTTCACGTGCCTGCGTCTGGTAGCCGTGCGGCATCTGCAGTATCTGCTCGTGCAGACTGGCCTGCCTGGCCGCCTCGACGATCGCATCGGTCGTCGCATCGAGCATGCCGTAGCGGATGTTTTCCTCCACCGTGCCGGCAAAGATGTGATTCTTCTGCATCACCAGTCCGACATTCTCGCGCACCCAGTCCGCGTCGTACTCGCGCAGATCGCGACCGTCGAGCAGCACCCGACCGCGTGTCGGTTCGTAGAACCCGGCCAGCAGGTTCATGGCTGAACTCTTGCCCGCTCCCGACAATCCCACCAGCGCCGTGGTCTTGCCGCGCTGCAGTCTGAAATTCACACCCTTGAGCGCCTGCTTGCCGTTTGGGTACACAAAATCAACGTTCTCGAACGCGAAGTCGCCGCGCAGCGTGTCGCTGGTCACGCCACCCTTCTTCGGCAGGTAGCCGTCGCTTTCGATCATCTCGAAAAAACCCTCCGAGTAGGTCAGCGCCTCGGTATATTCGTCGTAGATACGGTGCAGATGCCGCACCGGCGCCGACACATTCCGGAACAGCGTCAGGTGCAGCAGGATTGCACCGTCCGTCATCTGATTGTTGAGCACGAACCAGATCGTGAAAGTGAAAACGGCAATGATGCCGAACTGCTCCACCGTGCCCTTGAGCCCGTCGAACAGATAGTTCGTGCGATGATGTGTGATCTCGCTGGTGACGAGGCCGCGATTGATCGTCTGCTGCCGATGCGTCTCGTACCCCTCACGGACGAACGACATGACGACAAAGATCGACTCGAGCAATCCGAACAGCGCGTTGGTCTTCTCCTCCCGCACGCCCTGAATGCCGCGCCGGATGCTGGTCTGACGCTGCGTCTGCGCTCGGCTGATCAGCGCAAACAGCGGCAGCATCAGTGTCGCGATTGCGCCCACCCACACATTGCGCTTGTACATCAGCATCAGTGCCAGGCCGGCGTTGATCAGCATCGGGAGAATGTCGACGAAGATATTCTTG
>JANMWU010000725.1:0-5443 GCA_031380785.1 Gemmatimonadaceae bacterium | reverse complement strand
GATCGGGCGTGGTGAGACGGCGGAGTGAGCCGCCGGTGAGGGTGATGCGGTGCGCGTGGTGCACGAGCCGGTCGAGGATCGCATCGCCAAACGTGGCGTCGCCAATACTGTCGTGCCAGTGTTCGATGGGGAGTTGACTCGTGATCAGCGTGGCGCGGCGTCCGGCGCGATCTTCGACGAGTTCGAGCAGATCGCGGCGTTCGCGGTCGCCGAGCGGCGCCAGGCCCCAGTCGTCGAGGATGAGCAGGTCGGTTTTCGCGAGCGTCTGCATCAGCTTCCCGTACGAGCCGTCCGCGCGCGCATGCACCAGGTCTTCGCTGAGCAGACGTGGCAAGCGCATATACCGCACGGTGTGGCCCTGCCGACACGCCATGTGCCCCAGCGCACAGGCGAGCCAGGACTTGCCAGTCCCGGTGGGCCCGACAAGCAGGACGGTTTGATGCTGGCGGATCCAGTCCCCGCCAGCCAGCTGCAGCAGTCGCGCCTTGTCGAGGCCGCGCTTCGTCCGGAAGTTCACGTCTTCGACACACGCGCTCGCGTAGCGGAGCCGAGCCAGTTGCAGCAGGCGCGTGAGTCGTCGGTCGTGTCGTATCGCGTGTTCGCGCTCGACGAGGAGGGCGAAGCGCTCATCAAACGACAGCGCGCTCAGATCGGGGTGCCCGCGTTGCTCGTCGAGGGCCCTGGCCATGCCGAGCAGCTTGAGGGCATGCAGTGTCGCGAGCGTTTGTTCGATCAGCATACGGTATCCGGGGTGAGGGAGAGCGACACGTCGCGCGTGTCGTAGTACGCCGCGCCGCGGATGTGCGCGTGCGTGGCCGGGAGATGCGTCGTGACGTCGCGCGGCTCGAGCGGCAGGGCATCGAGACCGGTCGCGAGGATCGATTTGACCGAGCGATAGCTGATGGTGCCCGCGTCACACGCCCGCCGACACGCGGCTTCGAGGCGCGGCGCGTCGTAGCGGCGCTTGAGCGCGAAGAGGCCGAGACACGTGCGATAGCTCTGCTCCGGATGCGCATAGCGCGCGAGCAGACCCTCGACCATCTGCCCGGTCGCGGGCCCGATGCTCACGCCCCACGCGATCAGGCGCGACGGCGACCACTCGAGATGTCGTTGATGCGACTTCGGCCGATGCGTGGGCTCGGTGGTGTAGGTGCCTTTCAGTGCACTGCGCGCATGCACGGCGACGCGCGTATTGCGATGCAGCACTTCGAGCATCGTCGCGGTCACGCGCACGGTGACCGTCGCGCCGGTGAGGCGATACGGCACACTGTAGAAATGGCCCGCGACCGAGATGTGATAGTCGATGTTGACCTTCGCGGTGCGCCAGTCACAGAGCTCATAGCGCGTCGGCGGCAGTGGCCGGAGTGTTGCGCGTTCGGTTGCCTCGAAGACACTGCGGCGACTGCCGGCCAGTTTCTGAAACGGTCGCGTGTTCACGCGCTCGAGCGCGTGGGCGATGGCGTGCGCGAGCTCAGCGAGCGAGTGAAACACGTCATGCCGCAGCGGGGCCAGGATCTCGCGCTCGACGATCTGCACTGCCGTTTCGACCTTCGCCTTGTCGCGCGGATGATACGCGCGCGCGGGCAGGATCGCGGTGCCATAGTGCGTCGCGAAATCCTGATACGTCGCGTGCACGGTGGGTTCGTAGTAGCACGGCTGCGTGACGGCGGCCTTCAGATTGTCCGGCACGATCAGCGCCGTGACGCCGCCAAAGTAGTCGAGCATGCGCACGTGCGCGCCGATCCAATCGGACAACGTTTGCGTCCACGTCGGTTCCGCGAACAGGAGATGACTGGCGCCGAGTGCACCGACAAAGATCTGCGCTTCGCGCATCGTGTCGCTCGCGCAGTCGTGCACCGGCATCGTCAGCCCGGCGTAATCGACGAAGCACTTCTCGCCCGCGAGGTGCACTTGCCGGAGCGCCGGCTCCAGCGTGTCGGCCCACGCGCGATAGCGGTGGCAGAACTGCGTGTATTGCACGCCGTCCGGCGTGTGCTGCTTATACTCGATCCACAGCAGCTGCAGCGTGACGCCCTTCCGTCGCAGCTCGGCGTGGATCACCGCCCAGTCGGGGACGGGCCGGCCGCGGGTCGGCACGGCGTCGGTCGCGAAGAGCCGCGCTTCTACCGCCGCCTCGTCGAGCGACGGGGGCACCGGCCACGGCAGGCCAGAGGCGTGAAATCGCCGGAGATAGGCGTGGACCGTGCTCTGGGACAGCCCCAGCCCACGCGCGATGTCGCGCTGGCTGCGGTCCTGGTCAAACGCGAGGCGGAACACCTCGAACACGTGGCGCATGGGGATTCGCTCTGCTGGCACTGCCGCACTCCGGATGGAAGTCCCGGAGGAGTAGTGCCGGCGGTAAGCGCCCGTGGTCCCCTGTCACACCCTGATCGGCTTCGACCGAAACAGGTGATCGGCTTCAAGCGAAATGGATGATCGCCTTCGAGCGAAACGGGTGATCGGCTTCAACCGAAATGCGTGATCGGATTGGAGCGAAATCCGCAACGCGCCCACCGCTGCGCTCACCAGGGCGGCCGCCGGTCGGACGGCGTGAAGACCGTGCGGAGTTTTGGCGTGCGATTGCGCGGGGCCTCTACCCGGAGGCCGCTGTGGCTGCCGCGCGCGTGTCGTGGGTGGTCGGTGCCCGATTGTTTCGCCAAGCTGGTGGCATGCCACCAACGCAGTTCGCCAGCAGCGCCCCGACGCTTTCAGGCCGATTTCTTTCCTTTACCGAACGCGAGCAGCTCGCGCTGCTGCGTGCGCAAGGTCACGGCGTGCGAGAGTGCGCGCGACAGCTGTCGCGCGCTCCATCGACGGTTTCGCGCGAGTTGCGTCGCAACGCGGCGACGCGCGCCGGCGCACTCGAGTATCGGGCCAGCACGGCGCAGTGGCATGCCGATCGCGCCGCGCGCCGACCGAAGGCGGCGAAACTGGCGATGCACGAACCACTGCGCCAGTATGTGCAAGAGTGATTGGCGGGCGTGATCGCCACACCCACGGGCACGCTCATGCCCGGCCCGCTGGTGCCGTGGAAGGGTCGGAAGCTCGGACGGCGCCAAGATCGACGGTGGGGCCGCGCCTGGAGCCCCGCACAAATCGCCCATCGGCTCGTGCGCGACTTCCCGGACGACCTCACCATGCGTGTCAGCCACGAAGCGATCTATCAGGCGCTGTATATCCAAGGTCGTGGCGCGTTGCGGCAAGAACTCACCGCGTGCCTTCGGACCGGGCGCGCGCTGCGTGTGCCTCGAGCTCGTACGCGTACAAACGGCAGACACTTCGTCACGCCGGAGCTGATGATCAGTGAGCGCCCTGCCGAAGCGGCGGATCGCGCAGTGCCAGGACACTGGGAGGGCGATCTGATTCTTGGCGTCGACAGCTCGGCGATCGGCACGCTCGGCGAGCGGACAACGCGTTTCACAATGCTGTTGCATTTGCCGCGCATGGCAGGGCATTCAAGCGGTGTGCGGCCGACGGATACGAAGAACGGTCCAGCGCTCGCGGGGCATGGCGCAACTGCGGTGCGCGACGCGATCACTCAGGTGATGCGCACACTGCCTGCACAACTACGGCGCTCCCTGACGTGGGACCAAGGCGCGGAGATGGCTGAACACGCACAGCTCCGCATCGACGCGGGGCTGGCGATCTACTTCTGCGATCCGCGCAGTCCGTGGCAGCGCGGCAGCAACGAAAACACCAATGGGCTCTTACGCCAGTACTTCCCGAAGGGCACCGACTTGAGCGTGCACAGCGCACCACACTTGGCGGCCGTCGCACTGGCACTCAACTCTCGCCCGCGCAAGACGCTCGCGTGGCGCACCCCTGCCGAAGCGCTCAACACGCTCGTAGGATCTCGAGAAACGAACGCTGTTGCAACCACCGGTTGAACTCAGGCAATATGCAGTCCAAGCGCTACCGTGAAAGGCTGGCCGAAGCCGGCCTGCTCGGCTCGATGTCGCGGGCCGGCAATCCCTACGACAATGCCCACGCCGCGAGCTTCATGAAGACGCGCAAGCACGAAGAGATCTACCCGCGCAGCTAACGCACCATGCCCGACGTTATCGCGCACCTCCCCCACTTCTTGGAGACGATCTACAACATCAATCGGTAGCACTCCGTGCACACGGGTCACTGGTGCCGTCCTAGAGTAAGCACATTTAGGCACGCGAGATTAGCCTGTCTCGCCCCCTCCAATCTGAGCCCAAACGTCGTGGAATCTGTTGCCTATCAACAAAGATCTCAGCTTCGCCAGCTCGGCTGTCCCTGTCGGTTGATACAGCCGTTCAATGGGTGCATCAATATCAACCGCACGAACTATCGCATGTATGTCTTTCGTGTGGTGCCGAAGCATCCTGATCGCATCGTCAATCACTTGGCGATCCGCACCATGCAAGTGCTCCCAATTTGGCCACGACGCTGAATTTGCTAGCTGCACGCCCACGTTCTTTAAGGCATCGACCAACGTGGAAACCATTTGCTGAGGCAGCTCGATCGAGATGGCGAAAGTTCTCGGTTCCCAGTTTGGATCTCCTACCAACCAGAAGTATCGGTAGGCGTTGCTTTCCGCCACGACCCCTTCAATGGCTCCATCGTACCAGTCGAAGGCCGCTACGCGCGAAAGTCTATCTCCAGTTATGTAGGCCACGATTGAGTTTACGGTCGAAATAGTCTGTTGATTGCATCCGCAGTGGCAGAAGTGATTTCTTTGGGCAGTATAACAGTGTGGTGGGCTGGATTGCCGCCTGTCTGGCGCACCTCAAATGAACGGGATATCTCGTCAATGGTAGCTCCCGGTCCCGCTTCGCCTTCCCGCCCCGGGAACGCATTTGGGTTAGCGTTGACTGACACGCCGTGCGGTAGGCCATTTGCCTCAGCGCGTCGTGCGTCTCGGGCGAGTTTCGCAACGGATTCGGCTCCCTTCGCGAACCTATACAGTCGCTTGAGACCGGTAGCCTCTGGTGCAAAGGCCATCATCGCCAGCTCTGCAGCAGTCTGCGTAGCCGGATGCTCGACAACTTGCCCAGCACCGTTCAACATTGCACCCATCATTGCCCCTGGCCGCATGGGACGCCGCTTGCATAATGGGCACAGTCCGAACGGGTCGGAGAAGTTGACTGGGTCGCCGCCAGTAAATCCGTATGTGTTGAGGCCGCCCTCTAACCCAATCGGATCCGGCTGCGAGAAGCGGCCAGTTCGCCCATCAATGTAGCGGTTACGCCGGTAAGTCAGCCCGCTTGCGAGCCCGGCGTCCCTTTTGTCGTCGAGGAGGCTGCCGAGCCACGACAGTTTCACCCATTGCTGTTGCATGTACGGCGTCATTCCTGCCGGCCAGCCGAAGTCTTGCGCGCACGGCGGCGTGTCCGTGGTTACACACACCGTGTTCTTGCCGGTCAGACTGGTCGCCAGATCCGGCTCGCCACGTGCGTTCCAGAGCGGGTACAGT
>JANMWU010000708.1:0-4509 GCA_031380785.1 Gemmatimonadaceae bacterium | reverse complement strand
CGCACTGTACATGAAGACGAAGAACTTTCATTGGCACATGAGCGGCCCGCACTTCCGCGACTACCATCTGCTGCTCGATGACCAGGCCGATCAGATCTATGCCATGGGCGACCCGGTTGCCGAGCGAGTGCGGAAAATGGGCGGCACGACGATTCGTTCGATTGGTCACATTGCGCGCTTGCAGAGCATCAGGGACAATGATGCCGAGTTTGTGGATCCATCCGACATGCTCGCCGAGCTGTGCAAGGACAACGCAGCCATGGCGGAGCGTCTGCGCGCCGCTCACAAGCTCTGCGATGACAATGACGACATTGCAACGGCCAGCCTGCTCGAAGTCTGGACCGACGAGACGGAGCGGCGTACCTGGTTCCTGTTCGAGTCGAACCGCAGTCAGGACGCTGGCGGTCATTGAGTAGCGCGGGTAGGCGCCACCACTTCGGCGCTCGGCCCGGCGCAGAATAAGAAGATGGCGGTGTCGCATTGCGCGACACCGCCGTCTTCGACGCGTATGCCCGAATCATGGCAGCCGCGTTTTCTCGCCTTGCGTCAAACGATGAAATTGTCCACGATCGCCAGCACCTGCGCCATCGTCAGCGGTTCGTCGAATGCTTCGGTGATCTCCTTGGCCGCTACCGTCGTGATCGTCGTCACATCAAGACCGCCTTCCATCGTCGTGTCGTCGCCGGCGTAGACTGCCTCGGTGCCGGGAATGTCGGTGATGGAGCGGGTGATCCATCCCTCATTTGGCTCCATATCCGCGAAGTTGCCGCGCAAACGGCGCACTTCAGCGGCGTGGCGAGCCTCAACGGAGTGAATACTCAGCGCAGCCTGCAAGACGTCCTTGTACGGCTGCAGCGTTGGTGCCTGTCCCTTGTACGCGCGCACCCCGGTGTCCTCGAATGCCTGCGCCACAGCCTTGAACGTGGCGTAGTTGGTAAAGACATCCGCGAACGGCCCGGTGCCGCTCCCGTTGCCGTAGGAATAGTCGAACGTCGGCTTGGGGCGCGCCGACGAGCCGAGAGCTCCCTTCAGATAGTCGACGTGCGTGTTTTCATGACCTTGAATGGTCAGGAAAATGTTCCGGTCCGTGGCAGGAATCAGATTCGCCGCCGCGATGCCGCGATTGTAGAACTCCGCTTCGAGATATTCGAGCTTGAGTGCGAAGTTGAGCACGCCGATAACAGCCGTCGGCAAACCCGACTGACCAAATGCGGACGTGGACAGTGCGGCCAACGCCGCGGGCACCGTGCCCATCCGGAGTCCGGCCATCACCACGCCTGAGGTGGCGGCGCCTTTCGTGATTGCAGCGCGCCGGCTGAGGAGACGGTCGGCGATTTCCGGATCGAGTGTTGCCAGCACGCCCGGAGTATGTGACTGATGTGACATGTGTCGCAGCTCCTATGCGTTGATAACGGTGATGGTCTCGACGATGAACGGATGGGCGGCCGTCAGGACTGCCTGCGGCGTGGCTCCGGCATCGAAGGCATTCGGCGCGAAGTCGCCGCTGCGATTGTTGAGCAGATCACGGATGGTGGACGCATGCCGCGCTTCCACCGACACGATCTTTCCCGCGAGGCCCAGGTAGGCCGCGCTGGCGAGGTACCGCGCCGCGCCGTTGTAGGCGCTGACGCCGAGATCCTCGAACACCTTGGCGGTGCCGAGCACGCTGGCGCGGTTGCCGAAGTTGATGGTCGAGAAATCCGGCGTCAGGTTCGGGATCTTTGCCGCGCCGAGGGCGGCGGCGAAGAAATCGCGATGGACGACTTCATGATCGCGAATGTCCATCAGCACTCGCTGTTCGTTGGCGGCGAAAATCGTCGAAAAGGCGCTGTTCTTCACCGCGGTATCGTAGAATCCCGCCTCGAGCTGTTCGAGTGCGTAGGCGTAATTCAGTACGTCAATGTCCGACGCGAAGTTGAGCGTGATGGCGCCGCCAGGTCCGACGACCGCGCCGGACGGCGTGCCCTGAATCGGTTCGGAGGGTGCTGTCAGTTCGGTGGCGGTTGCACCGCACCCTGCCAGCGCAAACACCGCACCGGCCAGCCCAGCCGAGCGTAGAAAGTCACGACGCGTGCGCGTCGCTGCATCCAACGAACCAGGGGCGGTCAGTGCTGCGATGTCCTGCTCGATGCTGTTCATGCGCGAGTCCTCCGTCGCATCGCCACGACGCCCAGACCAATCAGGCCGCCGGCGAAAAGCACGACAGTCGCAGGTTCAGGAACCACACCAGCAACCGCGATAGCCGTGAAATCGTCGAACTTGACCAGCTTCTCGCCAAACTCGTTGGTCGCAGCGATCTGCACCGCACTCACACCGGTGAACAGGTCCGCGAACGAGAAGGTCTGAAATCCGCTGGCCGATCCGAGGATCGTCACAGTGCGCGTGACATTTCCACCGGCCTTGATGCCGGTGAACACAACCGTGGTCGCGGCGCCATCGAACGGCGCCAGCGAGATGCCTGAAAAGGTAAAGAACGCGCCGTCCATTCTGGCAACGTTGATCAGCGTCGCAGTCGGCGAGTTGAGAATCAGCGACGGTGAACTTCCGCCGCCGAACAGCGGGCTGTTCGCGCTGCCGGCGAGGAAGGCGTTCAGCGACGCGTCTCCGCTGCACGGCAGTCCGACGGCAGTGAACAGGAATCCACTTTCCACATAACAGTTTCCGACGTACCGCGTCCCGGACCCGGGCGAACTCTCCGTCAGCGTATTGAACGTGACGGTGGTGGTCTGTGCGCCTGCCGTTCTTCCCGGAACGAACAAGCTCGCAGCACTGAATGTCAGTGCAGCGAGCAGGCGGACAGCCGATTTTTCAGCAAATATCATCGGACTACCCCCAAAGGATGACAACGCCCAGCGAAGGAAATTTCGGCTGGTGCTGCACCAGTGGGCAACTTGCGCGCCACGCGTTTTCGCGCGAACAGGACCCTTAAGAGCGTGACGCTACGATATCAGTCGCTGATTTTGATATACGATACGGTTGAGACAAAACACGATCAGTGCGCGGCGTGTTGCGGCAGGATGGCGGAGACGATGATTGCCAGCCTTCACCGTTGGTCAGTGCGGGCGCAGTTGTGTGAAGTCCCTTACGAATCGAGTTTTTGATCGGATCTCCTCGGCGCCATCACGTTTCGACGTGAGCTGCTTCGAAGGCATCCTGTCATCATTCGCTCATGCCAAACACTGCGAATGGCTGACCTTGCTGCAACTGCTGACGCATCCCGACAACATGTGGTGCAAATGCTGCAACACAATCGAGTCGACATCACATCAGATGACGAACATCGAACGCTGCCCCTCTGACTGATGTCGCAACGCGCGCGAAGGGTCGCATCACCAGCGCGCACGCAACCAACGTCTCCGCAATCATCGGTCCAGAGTTTTTCAGATCATCCGCCCACGCCCTACTCAACCGCCTCATCCATGAGCGCGTGGAGCGCGGTCAGATCCACCGGCTTCACCAGATGCTGGTCGAAGCCGGCATCGAGCGAGCGCTGCCGATCTTCTGGTTGCCCCCAGCCAGTCAGAGCAACGAAGCGCGTACTGGTTGACCACGGTCGCCCGCGCAGTGCCCGACACGCTTCATATCCGTTCAGCCGCGGCATGCCGATGTCGAGCATCACGATGTCCGGCCTGAATGCCTCGGCAGCACTCAGCGATTCGAGGCCGTCATGCGCGAGCCGGACGTCGTGTCCGAGCAGGGAGAGCACGCTGCCAAGGCTCTGTGCCGCATCAATGTTGTCGTCAACGACCAGCACCTTTCGACGCGTCGTCGACGTACTGATGGCGCGCGATTGCCGCGGCGGCTTTTCCAGCGTGTCGTCAGTGAGGGGAATGCGAACTACGAATTCGCTTCCCATGCCCAGACCGTCGCTTTTCGCTTCCACGCGCCCACCGTGCATTTCCACCAGTCGCTTTACCAGCGTGAGACCGAGCCCCAGGCCTGACTGCGCGCGCTCCAGCGAACAATCAACCTGCGAAAACATCTCGAAGACTTCCAGCAGCTTGTCGCGCGGTATGCCGATGCCGGTATCGCGCACCCGAATGTCCGCCCATCCTTCCGACATCTCCGCCGACAGTGCGATGGAAGCGCCGCCATCACTGTACCGGGAGGCGTTGTTGAGCAGATTCGAAAAGATCTGGGTCAGCCTGGTGCGATCGCCGAATACAGGAATGATGCTGATACCTGTCTCGACGGTGAGCAGCTGCTTCTTCTCATTGATCAGCGGACGGCTCGTCTCGACTGCATGACGCAGCACGGAGTTCAGGTTAAGCATTTCTTCGCGGAGTGCGATTGTGCCGCGGCTGATACGACTGATGTCCATCAGGTCATCCACGAGACGGACGAGATGGTCTGTCTGGCGTTCGATCATCGACTGCGATTGCTGCATGACGGCCGGGTCGTTACCGGCGATACGCATGATCTGGAGACCATTCCTGATTGGCGCGAGCGGATTGCGCAGCTCGTGCGCCAGCGTCGCCAGGAATTCGTCCTTGCGGTGGTCCGCGTCGG
>JANMWU010000697.1:0-4437 GCA_031380785.1 Gemmatimonadaceae bacterium | reverse complement strand
CATCAGCCAGTCGTGGCATATGGATCCTGATGGCCACGATATCCACGCATCGCCGGCCAGCGCTGTCAGCTCCACGTTCGACTCGCCAGCCAGCGGATGATCCAGCGGCAGCGCAATGTCGGCAATGTCATCCAACAACGGACCTGCGGGCATCCAGCTCAGCCTCGGCCTGCCGCAGCACCGACAATGCCCGGTCGGTGTGCCGCGTCAGCACCATCGCCGCGTCGGTCAGCGTCACGCCTCGCCCGCGCCGCTCCAGCAGCACCTCACCAACCTCCACTTCCAGCTTCGCGATTTGCTGCGAAATGGCTGACGGTGTCAGGTTGAGCGCATCGGCCGCCGCGTGCAAGGAACCGTGAGCGGCCACTGCGTGAAGGCTGCGCAGTCTGTCGAGGCTGATCATGAAGCAAATGTAAACAATGCTGTCAAGAATATATTTCTTGTGCTTAACGATCAGCGCTTCCAAAGTGCGGCCGTGAACTCAGCCGCCATTGCAGCAGCCGCGCCGAGCGCCAGCACTTTGGCTGGCCTTGCCGCTCCGGCGCCGATGGCATTGGTGCTCGGAGCAATCGTGCTGCAAGAGCGCGTTGACGCAGTCTCGATCATCGGTGCAGTTGTCTGCATTGTCGGCGCGATGATCATCCGCCTCGAGCCACCGCAGCAGACAGCTTCGCGCGCCGCCTGAGCCGTTCACGTTGCTGGAAACGGCGCGCTGATGAGAGTGCGCTGTCAGAAGCGAGTGGCCGGCGACTGCACCACGAACTTCGGAGACAGGCCGCCGTCGTGATTCGCGCCAGCGATCGCCCCGAGGCAGTGTCTTGCCGACAGGTCCATCTTCACCCAGCGCTGGCGGCGCGCGTGAATTCGCGTGCGCGACCGCCGGCGTTATCACGTGAGAGGCGATACCTGCCAGGGGACACGCATGCGGGGAACCACGGAACAAGCGCTGCCGGAGCTGCTCTATCTCCTGCACGGCGATCCCGCCGAACTGGCGACGACGCTAAGCGAGATGCGGCCGGCCGACGTGGCGGAGGCACTGCACAAGCTGCGGCAACATTCGCCCGATGCGGCGGTACGCGTTCTCGCCGCGCTGCCGTTTGATCTGGCGGTGCAGGTGCTCGACGAACCGGAGCTCGAGCACAAAGCCGAATTGTTCACGCAGCTGGCGCATCTCGAGTCGGGCGCGTGCACGCAGCTGATCGAAGCAATGTCAGCCGATCAGCAGGCCGATCTCTTTCGCGAACTTCCGTCCGCCGATCGCTCGAAGCTGCTGCGCAGTCTCACGCCGGCCACGCAGGGCGCGCTGCAGCTGTTGCTGCAGTATCCGCCGACGAGTGCCGGCGGCATCATGACCACCGAGTTTGTCGCCGTCCCGCCGACATGGACCGTCGATCAGGCCATCCATCACATCAGCAAAGTTGGTGGCGCAAAGGAAACGGTGTACGCGATTTACATCGTCGAAGGTGCCGAGCCCGACGCGCTGACACGAACGCGCGCCGGCGGTGCGGCGTCAGTCATCGAACCCGCGGGTCGTCTCGTTCATGTGGTGTCACTGCGCGACCTGCTCATTTCGGATCGCAACAAACGAGTCGGCGACGTGGGTAAGAAGCGGCCACCGCTCACCGTCGGTCCGCTCACCGATCGCGAAGAAGTAGCGCGGCTCATCTCGAAGTACAACCTGCTCGCCGTGCCAGTGGTGGACGAACGTGGTCGTCTGCTGGGCATCGTGACGGTGGACGATGTGATCGATGCAATCGTGGCCGAACAGACCGAGGATGCGCAGAAGTTCGGCGGTGTCGAGGCGCTTGATGCGCCGTACATGGAGATCGGTTTCTGGGCGATGATCAGGAAGCGCGGCGGCTGGCTTACGGCGCTTTTTCTGGGCGAGATGCTGACGGCAACCGCGATGGGTCATTTCGAACATGAGATCGAGCGCGCGGTGGTGCTGGCGTTGTTCGTGCCGCTGATCATCAGCTCCGGCGGCAACTCCGGTTCACAGGCCACATCGCTCATCATCCGCGCACTCGCGTTGCGTGAGCTGACGTTGCAGGACTGGTGGAAGGTGGCGCGGCGTGAAATTCCAAGTGGCTTCACACTTGGCGCACTGCTTGGCGTGGTTGGCGTTATCCGCATTCTGCTGTGGCAGAAATTCGGCTGGTACAACTACGGCGAGCATTACGTGCTGGTGGCGCTGACCGTCGGTCTCGCACTTATTGGCGTGGTGTTATTCGGCTCTCTGGCGGGATCGATGTTGCCGTTTGTGCTGCGTCGGCTTGGCTTCGATCCGGCGAGTGCATCCGCTCCCTTCGTTGCGACGCTCGTCGATGTCACGGGGCTCATCATCTACTTCAGCGTGGCGGCGGTGCTGTTGCGCGGCACACTACTCTAACGTTCTCTCGCTGCGTGTCTCAGGCCGCTACTCCCCTGTTTCGCCTACATCTCACGCGGAGGCGCGGGGGCGCGGAGGAGGCGCAGGTAACAGCACTGCTTTGAAACTGCGTGCGTGCGGCGACGGTCGTTTCGTTCATCAGCAAAAAAACTTCTTTGATGAAACCGTCTCCCGTCGTACCGTTCAGCGACATGAGACGCTGTTACAGTTTCAAAAAAGGGTTGCCATTACTCCGTGCCTCCTCCGTGGCTCCGCACGCTCCGCGTGAGACAAAAGCGCATCAACCGAAACCGACAATTGCCGCACGCACGCAGTTACCAAGGAGTGCTGTTACCCGCGCCTCCTCCGCGCCCCCGCGCCTCCGCGTGAGACGTAGATGCCGCGTGCGACGCAGACGCAGCGGGCAATGAGACGGAGCGACCTACCGCTGCCGCTGAAACCGCCGCGCCAACTGTTCCATGCGATCATCGCCGGCCAGCTCCGCTGCCGCACGAATCTCTTCCGCATACGGACGCAGCTTCGGCTCGCCCCAGTAGTAGCCCGTGGCGCGCTCGGCGAGCTGCGTTTCATCCACGCGCGTCGCGTCGAGCAACGCCTTGGTGGCGGCGCGGTCGTAACCCGGGTCGTCGCGATCGGGCAGATCGTAGAAGCGGCGGGGCATCTCCCCCTCCGCATCGTCCCGCAGGAATGCTCTCGACATGCTGCGTCTCCACGCGGGCTGGCGGTCCGTTCGCTGAATGCAAGATAGTGACCGCACTGCCGGCGCCGATGTGTCAGCGTATTGCCGGGAGCCATTACTGTCACTGCACATAGATTCCTGACAGCGTCCCATCGCCTCACACGACTTTCCGCCCGCAGGGTTCCGCCGATGTCCGCATTTGTGGGGCGCGCACTCAATGGAATTGCCGAGGATCTCGTGGAGGTTGCGATGTCAGTCGCGAGCGCCACGACGTTTCTGCAGTCCGAGGGCTTCCAGCTCTCTCCGTGGTAAACGATGCCGATCTGATTGTCGTCGGCGCAGGCCTGGCCGGACTGGTCGCGGCCGCCGAAGCTGCCGATGCCGGGCGGTCGGTGCTGGTGCTGGATCAGGAGGGCGAACAGAGTCTCGGTGGTCAGGCGTTCTGGTCGTTCGGCGGTCTGTTCTTCGTCGATTCGCCGGAACAACGCCGCCTCGGCATTCATGATTCCATCGCGCTCGCGACACGCGACTGGGCGCACACCGCCGGATTCGATCGTCCCGAAGATCACTGGCCGCGAAAGTGGGCCGAGGCGTATCTCGCGTTTGCCGCGGGGGAGAAGCGCTCGTGGCTGCATGCGCAGGGGATGCGCTGGTTTCCGGCAGTTGGGTGGGCTGAGCGCGGCGGTGCCGGTGCCGACGCATCCGGCAACAGCATTCCACGCTTTCACGTGACGTGGGGCACCGGGCCCGGCGTGCTGGCGCCATTCGAGCGACGGTTGCGCGCGCATCAGCAGAACGGGCGCGTGAAGTTTCGATTCCGGCATCGTGTGGTCGGACTCAACGTGACCGATGGCGTCGTGCAGGGTGTGCATGGCGAGGTGCTGGCGCCGACGACGGTCGCGCGCGGCGTGACGAGTTCACGTGACGTCGCTGGTGACTTCACGCTCAATGCACAAGCCGTGATCGTCACATCGGGCGGCATCGGCGGCAATCACGACATGGTCCGTCGCTACTGGCCCGTGAATCGACTGGGACCGGCGCCGTCGTTCATGCTTTCAGGTGTGCCGAAACATGTGGACGGCCTGTTGCAACAAACACTCAATGCGTCGGGCGCGCGGCTGATCAATCCCGATCGCATGTGGCACTACACCGAAGGGCTGCGCAACTGGAATCCGATCTGGCCGGCGCACGGCATTCGTGTGCTTCCAGGACCAAGCAGTCTGTGGCTCGATCCAACCGGTCGTCGCCTTCCGTTTCCACATGTGCCGGGATGCGACACGCTCGGCGCGTTGTCGCACATTACCAATCATCACTTTCCGTACACCTGGTTTTTGCTCAACCGCGCCATCATCAAGAAAGAGTTCGCGCT
>JANMWU010000668.1:0-1800 GCA_031380785.1 Gemmatimonadaceae bacterium | reverse complement strand
CGACGATGACGATGGAATTCCCGACCTCTATCGCACCGTTACCGGCATGCACGCCAGCCAATCGATGCTCACGCATGCGGATCATTTCAGCAGCGCGTTGACGTACACCGCCGCGAGCTACGACAAGCTGGTGGTGGTATTTCGCGCTTTCGGCGTGGAGTACGGTGATTCGGCGCTGGTGCGTGGGCTGGCGGCATTCGGTCGCGCGTGGAGCGGACGGCATCCGTATCCGCCGGACTTCACCCGCATGGTGTTCGCGGCTGCCGGCGAAGAGCGCGACGCGTTCGTCCACGACTGGATCCGGGGCACCGGCCACTTCGACGCGCGACTCGATGACGTCACACGCGCGCACGACACCCTGACCGTGACGGTGACGTCAGCGGGCGGCGCGCATGTCTCAGTGCCGGTCGTGGTGACCAGGAGCGGCGGCCGGGTGGAACGGCTCCGCATCGCGGCAGCGGCGTTCCGGCGGCAGTCATCGCAGACGCTGCGTATCGGCGACGCGCGCTCAGTGACGTCGATTGTGCTGGATCCGGAGCACCTGACGCCTGACACCAATCGTGCCAACCAGCGATGGGCGCCATAGAAGGTTACACAAGTTGCGGCTCCTGCCGGAAGAGTGCCGCAAGTAACCGAAACGCTGTGGCATCATCTGTTCAAAGCCATGTGACGGGGCAATCTTCAGACGTCAATCCAATATCGCGTTTAGGTGTCAACTGAAGTTGACGCAGGAAATTGACAATCATCCTTGACACGAGCAATCCTGGGCGCAGAATAGCTCCGTGATTCCGGGTATTTCTATTGAGAGAGAAGCGGAGATCTACAGCTGTTTTACAGCATGGCCACACGGGCCATGGTCTGCTCAGTCACGTCACGCACACTGCAACCATGAACCACTTGCCGGATAAGCAGCGCGGACTGGCGCTGGGTGCTTGTGACGCTGCTGTCGATGATGCCGCTGATGCGCCGATTGCCGCAACGCGTCACGGCCTGATGCCGCCGCTCTCGTGATTTCGTCGATTGTGTCACGCAGCAGCGCCGGTGTGCTGTGCCTCGGTGGGTTTGCGCTGCTGTTTGGACCGGATGTTGTGCTTGGTGCCGTAGCACCGGCCATGCCGGCTGAATCGTGGTGGCTCGCTCAGCTGCTGGCAGCGGCGTGGCTCGCGATCGCGGCGCAGAACTGGTTGCAGCGGCACATAATCATCGGCGGCATCTATGCGCGGCCGCTGGTTTATTCAAATTTCGTGCTTTACCTCGTGTCGGCACTGTCGCTGGTGCGTGTGCTCGTCGCAGGAGCGGCGCCGCGCGGGGTCTGGGCGCTGGCGGCACCGATGTGTGTGCTCGCCGTCGTGTACGCGGCGCTGCTGCTTCGTGGTCCATTTGACGTGTTGCCGAGCGGGAAGAACATGTCCGCCTGACGACCCTCCGCGGTACTTGCGTCTCACGCTACGCTGCTCTGTCTCTTCTCCGGCAGCTACGTCTCACGCGGAGGCGCGAGGGCGCGGAGGAGGCGCACTCCGTGTGAGACGTAGCTGCAGAGCGATGCGCGAATACCGCGAGACGCTGACGCTCGGCGTCATCCGTGAATCGGACGTCCGGCGCAGCGGAGAACCGTGAGTCGGCTTCGAAACTTTGCGACGCGATGAAGGTCAGGGCGTTGGTGGAATCGGCGCTTCCGCCATCGGTACGTTGAACGGATCGCACCAGATCACGAGCCACGTGTAGCGGGTGCCCGGTGGCACTGCGAAGGTGAATCGTTGCGCGCCGCTTACGCCTTTCAGGCTCGCGACGCGAATCGGA
>JANMWU010000647.1:0-2236 GCA_031380785.1 Gemmatimonadaceae bacterium | reverse complement strand
GGAGCCGATGTACGGCCCGCGCCAGTGAGCCGCCCGAAATGACGGTACCGCTGACTCTGGCACAATTGATGCGCGTTAGCTTGAAAGCGTGATGTCTCTGCATTTCATCTGAGGCATCGCGAGACCTTGTCGAGCGGACATTCAGATCCGTGAGTCGAAGGCGATCCAGGGCCGCGCGGCCAGCGATCGGCGTTTGCGGTTTCAGGTCTCTGCTGGCAGATGAGTGGTGACGTGATACAGTTCACTTGAATCCGCGGTGGCGCCGATGGCGCCGTTTCCACGCGGAATGGAGACCGCCGTCGTGAAGATGCGACTTATGCTGCCAATCATTGGTCTTGTGTTCTGCGGAGTGCTCGCCTATTCGTGCTCGGCCTCGAAGGCCAGCGGCGCGCCGCAGGCTGCTCTCGCGTCCAGACACGATGCGTTGCAGGCCGTGTCGGCCGCGTCCCGCGACGGCGTGGTGCAGCTGCGCTTTGTGAACGCGATGCCGGGCAGTCCACCCCTCGAACTGGGGCAAGACTCTCTGCTGCTCTTTTCCAATGTGCTGTTTGGCGGAGTTTCCCCGTACAAGACCGTCAGGCGAGGCACTCGCCTTCTCACCCTCCGCTACCGCGCCGTGGCCGGCTGCGATGCATCGATTCCGGTCACGCTGCTGGATGGCGAACGGTATACAGTGATTGCCGTCAGCGACACGAATGGAATCCTGAGCCTGCGCGTTGTGCTTGACGATCTGGAGCCGGAGCGCGGACTTGCCCGCGTCCGCGTTGTGAATGCGGCGGCCGGCGTTGGTGACGTTGTTGTGCGCCTTCGTGGCGCCGACGACACCTTCATGACGGCGGTCAACGGCACTGCGGTGGCTCAGGTGCGTGATGTAACTCCCACGACTACCGGGTTCTCCGTCCGGTCGCTGACGAATGCCCCGCTGCTGGTGATCAAGGCGCTGCCGCTCCTGAAGGGAAACACGTACACGTTCGTGGTTGCATCGCGTCCGCATGGTCCGGTGACGGCGATTCCGATTGTTGATTCGCACGTCGAGTTTGCGCCCGTCGCGCCAGTGGCGAAACGGTGACGAATCCGTCCACGATTCGGCGCTTGCGCGCATCATTTCACCGTTGTTAGTTGACCGGGCAGCGTCAGAACACGTCTGGGCGTTGCACACTTGGCGGACGAGACACCGGGCTCGTCAGTTGAATGCGCGGGCGATTCCACTTGGGAATCGTGCGCGCTTTTCATTTGTCCAGGCTGTGCACGCAGGCGCGACAGCCGAGTGAGGGCGCCATGTTCGAAGCCGAGGCGAAGGGGCAGTTTGCAGACGAGCTGGCGGAGTTGCACGATGGCAGTATCAGCCTGTTCGTGACGTTGCCGGTGTTCCGCAGCCTGCTGGTCTCCGGGCAGCGCGCGGAACTGCTGTTGCGTATCGGATCGATCGCTGTGCAGCTCGTCGGCCCGCAGTGGAACTCACCGGCGCGTCGCGCGCGGTCCGATGCGGTGGCATAGGGAGCAGCGCGCAATGTTCCCGTCTTCAGGTGTGAGAAGTGGCATTGCAGGATTCTTCGCTCGTCAGGATGCTGGCTTTCGTGGGATCGTTCCGACAACGCCTGATGGCATGGTCGCGAGCGATCGTGTCCGCGAACGCCGCGCGTGTGGTCGCGATTCCGATGACCGCGCTGTCGTCACTTGCGGCTCTCGGTTACCTCACGAACACTACCTTTCTGGTGCAGCCGCTGGCAACGTTCCCACCGATGGAGCTGGAGTCGGTGCTGGGGACGTTCGTGCTTGGATGTGGCATATTGTTCTCATCGTATCCGCGATTGCGCGAAGCGTCGACGGCATCAGCGGTGCTCGCATTCCTGATCGGGCTGATCTCGGCGCTCGAATGGCAGGGTCTTCGCTGGTTCGGCGCAGTGCTGGCGCGTATTCCGGCGCCCGAAGGTCTGCTCTGGCATGGGCCGGCTTCGCCGCAACTGGCGCTGTCCAGCGCAGTCTTCAGTCTGCTTGGCGCGCTGGGATTGCTCGCAATCATGGCGCGACCGCGTGGCCTGTGGTCGTCGATCGCGCTGGCAGCAAGCGGTGGTATCGTGATGCTGCTGGCGATGACGGTGTTCGTGGCGCAGCTGCTCGGCGTGCTGGAAGGGGTGACGGCGGGTCAGTTTCTCGGATCGTCGCTGCAATCGAGCGTGTGTGCGATCGTCTTTGCGACCTACTACACCGCGTTGGTCTGGACGCGGCAATCCGG
>JANMWU010000645.1:0-2185 GCA_031380785.1 Gemmatimonadaceae bacterium | reverse complement strand
GCGACGCGGGTGTAGCGCGTCGTCGAATTAATGTTGCGATGACCGAGCAAACCCTGAATGACGCGAATATCGACCTTCTGCTCCAGCAGATGCGTTGCGAAACTATGCCGCAGCGTGTGCACGGTGACATTTTTATCGAGGCCGGCCGCCTCGGCGGCCTCGTGGAAGACCCGTTGCAGCGATCGGGTGGTGACCGGCTGCAAAGGATCGGGTCCGGGAAAGAGCCAGTGGGTCGGTTTGGTTCGCTTCCAATAGTCGCGCAGAATGGCGAGTAACTGCTCGGAGAGCATCACGTAGCGATCCTTGCCGCCCTTGCCGTGCCGGATGGCGATAACCATACGGGCGCTGTCGATGTCGTGAGCGGTGAGAGCCACGAGTTCGGACACGCGCAAACCGGCGGCGTAGATTGTGATGAAGGCGGTGCGCATTTTCAGGTTGCGGACGGTCTTCAGGAGCCGCTCGACTTCCTCGCGCGAGAGAACGGCGGGCAATGAGTCGGCCCGCCGGGCGTAGGGAATCTCATCGACAATGTGTTTTTGCCCGAGCGTCTTTCCGTAGAAGAATCGCAACGCTCCCATGATCGGATTGATCGAGTTCGGCTTGAGATTGCGCGAGACGAGATGAAGGTGATAATCGCGAATGTCCTCCAGGCCGAGCTTGTCTGGAGAGCGCTGGTGAAACGCGCTGAAGTTTGCGACTGCATAGATATAAATCTTCTGGGTGTTCGGCGACATGTTGCGGATCGTCATGTCGTCGATCAAACGCTGACGTAGCGGCGAAATTTGTTTGGTCATGGCTTTACTCCTGTCGGCTGGATTGCACGAACGTGCGATCTTGACAGGCGAGGCCAATGACGGCGAAGAGTTGGAACCAGTTCGCCAGCTGAACCATGGGTCGCGAAAGTAATCTTGTGCGACCTATTTTATATGGCTCTGTTGAGCCATTCCCTGCCGTGGCGTTTGTCGCTAAGGTGCCAACAGCTTTTGGCTTTGCAAGAGGGCGAAGATGACCAAGACATCATTAGCCGTAATGGCCTACATTTTGACAGTGACCGCGACGCCCATCGTATCGACGGCGGAAGCCGCTCCTTGTCTCATCGTGACATTGACAGGCACCCAAAGCGGTCCGTCGGTTTTCAACGGTCAGGCTGGCGCTGGAACTCTCGCGCGTTACGGCGACGACAGCAACGATTGCGCGGCCACGCAGCTGCAGTTTGACGCCGGACGTGGCACAAACATGCGACTGTCACAGATCGATGTGACGCCGGTACAACTCAATGCGATCTTCTTTACGCACATGCACGGAGATCACACGGAGGGTTTTGCCGACATCATGATGCTGCGTTGGTACTTTAAGGGGCCGAAGATCGACATCGTTTGCAGTTCGGATGCAACATCCGTTCTGGGAGTGACCAACAGCTGCCGAAAATTTGTGACGCATGTCGCGGATGCATTCCTCCAGTCCGGCGAGATCGCCGAGCGCCGCTCCGAGGACAACGGGCGTCTGGCGGGGGGCCCAGCCGAGTTGACCAACGTAATCACATTCGATCCGAAGGACGAGCCGCAGGTCGTCTGGTCGTCCGGTGACGTGAAAGTCAGTGCGATCCGGTCTACTCATACTGCGGGCCATGCGTCCTATCGCGTAGACACGCCCGCTGGAAGTGTGGTGATCGGCGGCGACGCAGGCAACGATGTGCTCGCGCCGCCACGCGCTTCCTCGACATCCGATCAAGTGGAGAAATTGGCGAAGGGGGTGGACATTATCGTGCACTCAGCGTTCCACCCCGTCATGGGGCCGGACCGGGAGAGCGGATTTCCACCACTAGCCTTTTATCGCCAAAGCTTGGCCTCCGATCTCGGCGCAATGGCAAAGCGCGTGGGAGCGAAGCACCTTATGCTCACGCATCTTGGTCCCTCGCTCGGAGCGGCGATACACAACCGCTGGAAGGTTCCGGGCGGTCCGCTAACGCAAGCGGATTACCGGAAAGCGGTCGAGGCAGGCGGGTTCACCGGAAATACGATCGTGGGAACTGATCTTGCGAGCCTGCGGCTTCCGGCGAAGTAAACGATGGGAAAATCGACTTGGGTACGCCGCGACTAAGTCGTCGGCACTTCCCTATCTTAGGCACTACACTGACTCTGCTCTTACCGCGGAGCGGTTTAGTGCATTATCTGTTTTCCGACAT
>JANMWU010000624.1:0-2942 GCA_031380785.1 Gemmatimonadaceae bacterium | reverse complement strand
AACCATTCGTCGAATATCAGGCATTGCTGGCGCTCAAGTTCGCCGCGTCGGCGCTTGACGCGCGCGCGTTTCCACAGCTGCTCACTGATCTCGCTCGCGCGAAGCAATCACTCGACGCGGCGGGCGTTGCTGCAGGAACTGGCCGACAGCGCACGCTGCATGAGGCGAACGATGTGTTGCACGAGGCGATGGGTGGCGATCCGGAACCTGGCAATGGAAGTGAGACGGGTGTGCGTCGAGTTTAGCGAGGAGTACGGACGGCCAGCAACATCTCCAGCGCGTCGAACGACGCCGTCCACCCCTGCGTCGAACCGGCCCGCTCGACTGCAAACGTCGCGATGCGCCGTGATCGTACCTGAGTTTCAACTGCGCGCTCAGGCTCGCGGTCGGCGTGCTTCCAGTGTACCGTCGACCAAGTCAGACTGACACTGATCGACTCAGTGGGAGGTGTGAATGGTCGACAATTCAGGCCCGATCACCACGTCAATCGAACCGCAGACGATCCGGAAAATGCGGCGGCGGCTGTTGCCGTTTCTCTTCATGCTCTACGTGGTCGCCTTCCTCGATCGCATCAACATCGGGTTCGCCGCCCTGACGATGAACCGCGAGCTGGGAATCTCCAGTCAGGAATTTGGATTCCTCGTCGGCATTTTCTTCTTTGGCTATTTCCTGATCGAGATTCCGAGCAATCTCATACTGCATCGGATCGGCGCGCGGATATGGATTGCACGGATACTTATTACGTGGGGCGTCGTCGCGATCGCCACCGGCTTTGTGCAGACTGTGAGTCATCTTTATGTTGCGCGGTTTCTTCTTGGCGTGGCAGAGGCGGGGTTCTTCCCCGGGATCATACTTTATCTGACATACTGGTTTCCACGTCGTGAGCGGGCGCGCACCATCGCACTGTTCATGCTCGCGCAGCCAGTCACCAGCATCGTTGGCGCTCCCGCCTCGGGCTTGATTCTGGATCACGTTCACTGGCTCGGACTGGGCAGCTGGCGGTGGCTGCTGATACTCGAAGGGTTGCCCGCGATCATCTTCGGCATCCTGACCTACGCTGTGTTACCGAGTCGTCCTGACGAAGCCGCCTTTCTGACGTCCGACGAACGGCAACAGATAGCATCGGAGCTGGGACGTGAGGAGCAAAACAAGCGCGAGCAGAAGCAGATAACGGTGGTGGAATCGCTGACCAATTTTCGCGTCTGGCAGCTCGCGTGCATCGGCTTTGCGCACGCAATCGGCGCCTACACGATGAACTTCTGGCTGCCGCAGGAGGTGAAGTCGCTGTCAGGCTCGTACACCAGCACCATGATCGGTTTGCTGGTCGCGATCCCGTACGTCATGGGTCTGGTCGCAATGATCGTCGTCTCGCGCAGCTCCGATCGCGCACTGGAGCGGCGATTCCACATTGCGATACCGCTCGCCATCGGCGGATCGGCGTTTGTCGCCTTGAGTACGGTGCATTCTGTCGTCGCGTCGATCGCGCTGCTGTCTCTGGTTGCGGTCGGAGTTTACGGATTCTTCGGCCCGTATTTCGCGTCAGCGAGCGAGTTTCTGTCTGGGTTTTCGGCCGCGTCGGGCATCGCCCTGATCACCGCGGTCGCGAATCTCGGCGGCTTCGTGGGGCCGTATCTGGTCGGCGTGATCGCTCGACGTACCAGCAGCTTGAGCGGTGGCCTGGCGCTTGCCGGCATATCACTGCTGGTGTCGGCGGCGTTGGCGCTGCGCCTCCCGGCCCGATTGTCGTCACACGCAACCTGACGCATTCACACTCCCGTGACGACGTGTTGCTGCTTGCTGTCATGCCGTGTCGTCATGGCGTGTTGTCATGGCGTCCGGCACCATGCGCCAACCAATGCCAGCCACGGTACCACGGCGTTCGCCGTCACCACTTCGCTGTGCAGTCGCTCGGCGAGGGTGCCAGGATCGCCGAGCGCCTTGAGCGACGTCTCGAGGTCTGCTGGCTGAGGGCCAAGCGAGCAGACAACGTCGGAGACCCAGCTGGTAAAGTCGGCGTCAAATCCGAGCTCCATTGACAGGCGCATTCGTGGCGCGGGAAGTCCCACGCTTTGAAACGCGCTGAACAGTTCGACGCCCATCTCCATGTGCAGACCCGCGCGGTGCGCGACGTCACGCAGCAGTGTGACCGCTGCACACCAGAGTGGAACGTGCGAGGACATGAGCACGAACGGCGCCCACGACTGCTCCTGAAACGCGATGACGCCGCCGGGACGAACCAATTTCACCACATTGCGCAACACACCGACAGGATCGGGGAGGAACTGAAGAATGTATCTTCCAACCACGGCATCAAACGGCGTGTCACTGGTGATTTCGGCAACGTCGCACTCGTGGAAGCTGACGTTATTCAGTCCAGCTTCCGACGCGCGCGCTCTGGCCTTCGCGATCGATCGCGCATCGCGCTCAACGCCGGTGACATATCCGGACGGACCTACGATCCGAGCTGCCAGCATCGCAACGTCACCGACGCCCGACCCGAGATCGAGCACGCGCTGGCCGTCGCCGATTCCCGCTTCCCGGAAGAAGCATTCGGTGACTGGAGCGAGTCGCGTGGCCTGTCTGATGAGTCGGCCATGCTCCCGGTCCGAGTTGCCGAGCAGGTAGTCAGAGATAGGGCCTTCGAACGTGTGAGTGGCGTGGGCACAATAGCGCGGAGGCGACGGCTTGCGCGATGCGGATTTGTTCGACGCCGTGCCCGCCACCGAGCGGCGTAGCTGTCGAGGCGGCGCTGTCATGCGAAACTGATTCCCGCTCAGGTACTATTCACGTGCGACAACACGGCAACGGCGGAGCCCCACGGCAATGCTCAACACACTTCTTGACATCGCACAGGCTGAGCTCCCGAAGATTGTGTCGGCGAGCATTTTGCTGGGCCTGACATGGGCCGTAGGCAATCGCGTGGCCGCCAAGTGGAATCTGTA
>JANMWU010000601.1:0-7506 GCA_031380785.1 Gemmatimonadaceae bacterium | reverse complement strand
GCAGACGACGGAGTTTCGTCTGCAGCGCGTTCGCGAGCGTATCCGAAAAGGTGGTAAGCAGCACGCGGGCATCGGGATTGGACCGCGCGAGAAATGCCGCGCGATGCAACGCGACAATCGTTTTTCCCGTACCAGCCGACCCGGCGACACGCGCCGGACCGGCGTATGTGCCATCAATGAGTTGTCGTTGATCGGGATGAAGGAAGACAGTCCACTTCTCCCACGGAAAATCGAGCGCCGCCTGCAGTGTCGCGACGTCGGTCACGACTCGGAAGCGTCGCAGTGCATCAGGGTGATCGAAGGGACTCACCTCAGGACCTGCGGCTTCGGGCACGCGCGGCTTGCCGCCAACCGCGAGTTCAAGCACCGCTTCCGCAGCCTCGGCCGGCAGGTGTTCGGCGATGATCAGCAGCTCATCTTCTGTCGCGACTCGCACATCAGCGATCCACTCCGGTGGAACGCCGTACGTCAGCAAATCGCTGGCGGTGATCGACCCGAGCGCTGGCCGTATCGGGTGAATCAGTCGCGAGGCCGGAATACTCGGCGCTTCGACGAAGACCGGGACAACAATCTCCTGCACCGTTTCCCTGATCTCGACCAGCTGCGCGGCCCCCGTGGTCGGGTGCGTGACGAGCTTCCGGCGCTCGGCCCAGTCGTAGGCTTTGTCGTGATGATCGACGTAGCACACGAGAATGGCATCTGCGACGCGATGTACGATCACTCGCATGTCGGAGCCCGCACGGATCGACCAGAAGCGTGGGTCACGCGCCTGACCCAGCTTGTGGAACTGCAGGCTGGGATGCGAGGGATCGAGCTGGAGGTTCATCACCGTCAGCTTCACCTGTTTCTGCTCGTCGCCCATGAGTCGGGCGAGGCTGTCAGTGAAGGTGTCGGCGATCCGGAATTGCATCAATCCTGTCGAGTCAGGCGGTCAAGACGTGCGGCGATCATTGACGGAGCAGCGGCACGATTCGATCGCTGACGACCTGGAACGCTTCTTCGACGTTGTACTTCACGCCCGGGGTCAGCAGTGGCAAGATGTCGTCACGAAAAGCGCGGCTTGCACGCTTCTCGGCAAGATTATCGATGAACATTCGCTGCGTGATACGATGCTGATCATGATCCATGTACCTGTGGAAACAGTCAACGACGTCCGCGACGTCGACCTCGGTCTGCTGCAGCACGCGCGAGATGTCGAACAGATCTCGCCCCTTTTTTCGCTGGTACAATGCACGAAGTTTTGTGCCAATCAGCTCCGCCAGCGAATACGTCACGCACTCGGCTGCACCGGTGAACCACGGGTTCGCCATTGCGTACGGGATCCGAATGGTCGGATGGACGGAGAAATGCTCTCGCGTGTTGATCTCGATCTTCAGCTTGAGTGGAATAGGCGGCAGCCCAGCCGACAGAAATCGGTAGGTTAGCGCGGCCATCTTTTCCCCGCGCTTGTATTGTGGCTCAGCAGGAAGGAACGTCAGCGAATGGTGTATCGCGTTCAGTAGTGGGCCGATTGGGCCCGCGCTGAGTTGTACCAGGTCGATGTCATTCGAGTATCGTGCGGCCTGTGACAGGTGCAGCTTGTGCAGCACCGTGCCGCCGCGAAACGCGAACGCAGCTACGATCGCAGGGTTGCTGAAAAGGGCGACGATCGCGCGTGACAGCACGAGGTCCTGCTCCACCTGATCTGGTGAAGACCAGGGGGCATTCGCGCGCCACGCGTTGACGAATGCCATCGGGATCACGCGTCACCATCGGGCTCGATGACCGTGTTGATGACAACATGCCAACGGCTATCCAGGGGGAAATCCTCGGTCGCGGTGCCGCGTTGTAGTGGCACGGTCGTATGTGGTGTGTTCGACAGCCAGTGCTCCAGCGCGTCGGTCGCTGGCGACTGAGCCTTATGTGCTTCCGAAAGCAAAAACCCAAGTCGCTGCGCTGCAGCTGGTACGTTGCTGGCGTCAAGCGCGGCCAGCATCTCGTAGTACGACAGCGACTCGCGAAGCTCGTTCAGGACTGTCGCAACGTGGTTCAGGTGGCCGGCGTGCTGCGCATACTGGACCAGATCGAGCGCGGTGGACTCAGGGGTGGAAATTCGGACATATCCGTTTGGTGTTGTCCTTTCGTGATAAGGAGACATTGCGACTGTCTTCTTCACAAACCAGAGGATCTGGACGGGTCCGCGAGTGAGTCGTCGCAGGGGTCGGCTGGTGCAGACCTGGAACTGCTGTGGCGCCTGATGTGCCGCCCCATAGAAGGCAGCGGCCGAGAGCAGGCCGACGTAGTAAGGCAGCGCCAGAAATCGCATCAGCGCGTCGATGTACCACAGCGGAGGCGGGGCGCCGACGAGACGGTATTCTGGCGGAACGACGACGTAGAAGTTGTGGTGGGGCTGGAACACGAGTCGCTTTCGAACGAGCCGATTCAGCGCAAGCTTCCGGGCGGCATTCGTTCCGCCGGTCTCGGACTGCACGTCTGTGGTCGTGAATGTGCTTCGCCCCTGCGCGGCCAAGCCGTCCACCCAGCGTGCAATTTGTCCCCTTGTTGACGGAGTCGGCATAAGGATCTCAACTCCGCTGGTCGGCGCATACCGCAAGACGTGGTGGACATTCCGCTTGCAAAATGTATCAGTGAGCGATACTTTTTGCAAACAGAATAAGTCAATAATTACCACGAAGCCATGAGCGATTGGTAACCGAGCGCTACGGCTGCAGTGACAACGAAATCCGGTCGGCCGTGGACGCGTGGACACCGGTCTCACGGCCTCCGGCGTGGCCATCTGACGGCGGGCGGACGGGTCGCGACTGCGCTCCAACTCCGTCCACCACTCTGGCGGTGTCCACCGATTCGGTGGCTGCTGTCCATGAATCGCCCCGGCTTTTCCAGAGACTCGGTTACTTGAGTCCGTCTTTCGTCCGCGCCTTGTTACTCGCTCCTGATACGTACTGGCGCAAATGGGGCGACGGCGGTTTGGACTCGGGGCGCGAAGTTACGCAGCACTCTCGCGCTGCGGTGCGCCAACCTTGCGATGCGTGCGAAGATATCCAGTTTCCGATCGATTTGGGAACATTCAAGTGGCCCGATGAGAAACTGTCGCTCCGACGCGCAGTCGTTGATTGGTAGCCGCCGTGTACTCGACCGTCATCACCATCTGTGCCTGGCGAGTTGTCCGCGCAGTTAGTGTCAACGCCGATTGAAATTGCACACTTCTGTGATTGAAATTGCACACTCGGGCGGGCGGAGAGTGCCAATCTCAGCGGGAGCGTCAGGCCTCCTGGCGGCGCGCGCCACGCTTGGTGACGGACGCGGGTGCCGTGGGTTTCGGGTGCTGCGGGGCGAATTCGCGGTGGTGCCGCACCCGATAGCTATTCCCGCGGATGTTGACGATGTGGCAGTGATGCAGGAGCCGGTCGATCAGCGCCCCGGCCATGACGTCATCACCGAAGATCTCGCCCTACGCCTCGAAGCCCTTGTTGCTGGTGAGCACGGTGGACGCGTGCGTAAGCGCCGGGGTAATTGCCCGGCGACCCGCGCCTCTTCGAGCCACAATATCAGATTCGCGAGGGTCGCGTAGTAGACGCTGAGTCCGCGTTCGGCACCGGCAAGCGTCACCTCGCGCAAGCACTCGGCCACGCCGCGATCCAGCAGGGCCATCGCGTGCTCTATCGCGAGGCGCACGTGCTGCTCGAAGAGCTCACGGACGCGACGCTGGAGGGACGCGGAAGGCGGTCATCGGCGCGCTGAGCGCCGTCCCACTCCTGATCATCGACGATCTCGGGATGCGGAAGCTCCCGGCCACCGCCGCGGAAGATCTGCTCGAAGTCATCATGCGCCGCTACGAACGGGCCTCGACGATCCTGACGTCCAATCGTCCCGTCGACGACTGGGGCAAACTCCTCGGCGACACCGCCGCGGTGACCGCACTCCTCGACCGGCTGCTGCATCACGCGCACGTGCTCACTTGCGGCCCGCGCAGCTGGCGGACCAAACTCCAGCCAGCGACCGACTCCGCGGTCGCTACTGCACGCTAACCCAGTCGCAGCGCGCCGGTCTGGTGGCCGGTTTTGCGGTGTCGATCAGTGGCCGGATTTGAGGTGTCCACCGAGGAATCAACCAGAACCGCGGATCACGGGCCTTCCCCAGCTTGTGAAACTGCAGACTGGGGTGCGAGGGATCCAGCTGCAGGTTCATCACCGTCAGCTTCACCTGTTTCTGCTCGTCGCCCATGAGACGCGCGAGGCTGTCGGTGAAGGTGTCGGCGATTCGGAATTGCATCACGACGCTGATCGATGACAGAGGCCAATCGTCACATGCTGCCCGTTCGAGTCCCGCCGAAGAGTCGACGGAAGCCAATGCAGAAGTGCGAGTTCAGTAATGCTGGTCATGAGTCCGATTCAGCCTTCTTCAGACGTCTCAGCGTCATGCGCGCCAGTCGTCTGCGGGCATGATGCGCCGCATGAACTCATCAAAGAGAGGCACAGTGAAGCCTGTGTCGCCGTGGTCAGGACTCCACACCATGCCCTTTGCAATGAGGTTCGCGCGAGTCAGTCCGACAGTCGTCACTGGCTTGGCCAGCATCTTTGCGATCTCGCCGGAGCGATGTGGCCCGGTGCCCAGCTCGGACATCGCGCGAAGATAGCGCTTCTCTCCCGGTGTCAGTCGATCAAAACGCACCCGAAAGAAACTCTCGTCGAGGGCCGCAATGGCGTTACCGGACGCCCGATCAACGTCCGCTTCAGTGATCGGCGATCGGTCCGCCGCGTCCCATGAGTGTTTGCCCCATTCCTGAAGAAAGTACGGATATCCTTTGGTCGCCGTGAGAATGGCATCAAGGGCAGCGGCTTCGATCGCGACCCCTTCGGCCTGAAGCGGATTCACAATCGCCTGGCGCGCTGCTGCATCAGCAAGTGGGCCAATCTCGGGGAAATCGAAGAGGCGTTCGGCATACGACTTTGCTTTGCCCATCAGTCCCGGGAGCTGTGGCAATCCTGCACCGACAAGGACGACCGGGAGTTGTGATTGCGCTGCGCGATGGAGTGCAGTGATAAGCGCAGCGAGCTGCTCTTCTGGCACATACTGCAATTCGTCGATGCACAAAACGAGTGCTGTGTCCGCGGCCTTGGCGGCCTCGCCTGCGACTTCGAGCAACGACTGCAGGTCGTGCTCGAGATCTCCGTTGTCGGCGAGCCCTGGTTCCGGCTCCGCGTCGAATCCGACTTCGATGTCGGCATACTTGAATTTCAGTCCCTTGGCGAAGCCGGCAAGTCCTCGCAGCGCTCGCCTGGCGTGATGTCCCGCATTCGCGGTCAGTGAGAGCGAAAGCAGTACCTGCCGAAGCTGTGGTGCCAGAATGGCCGGTAGTGAGCGATTCTCAGGTGCTTCGATTCTCAGAGTGCGCAGACCAGCGGACTCTGCATTCAGGCGCATCCTGTTGAGCAGTACGGTCTTACCTACGCCACGGAGACCGACCAAGAGGACGCTCTTTGTCGGCCGGCCAAGCCTGACTCGCTCAAGAGCCACGCGCACGCGCTCGATAATTTCGTCACGACCGGCGAGCTCGGGCGGAAGCGCACCGGCGCCGGGAGTGAACGGATTGTGAATCGTTTCCATCGCCAATTATGGGGAGTTATGCGCGGTTTTTCAAGATTTCATAAATCGGCATAAACTCCACATAACTTCCCGGCACCCAGACCCGCGAAGCAGTCTCGCAAGCGATATTGAGCGGGTGCATGCTGAATTCGCTCAGCTCTTCCGCAGCTCGACCAGTTCATCGCGCGACATGGCCCGCAGGCGTCCAATACATCGCATGTACGCCATCCGGCCAAGACGACCATGTAGAAGCAGTGAACCAATTCGTCCCACGCGACGTTTTCAGCGCTGGCTGCTGCTGTCGCTCGTGCGCTACACGCCGCTCGTCTGCTGATCCACCTGCGTCCTCCAGGTTGGCTCGAGCGCAACGGTGAGCGACGGCGCGAGTCGAACAAGACGTGGGCTGTCGGAGGGTACAGGCACGGCATCGCCGAAGTGCAGATAGGCTCGAAGCGATTCGGTGAGTGAGTCCCATAGATCCTGTTCCCGCTCCTCGTCCGTCTCTCCGGAACCAGTTGCGCTCGGAACTTCCTTCACGCGCAAAACTGTGTCGCCGTCGGGCGTTTCTTCGCGCAGGACGGTCCACGGCAGCGTCAGCAATCGCCTGAGTTCCAGTTCGGTCGACATCGTCATGCCTCTTCACACTCAGGTGGAATCATGCCATTCGCCCGCAGCTGACCTACCAGTTCGCGAATGAGATATGGCTTGAGGGTGCCGCTGCCCTTGTCCACGAGACCAATGATCACGCTGTTCCCGGTTGGCGACATCGCTCTCCACTTACGATGACTTGTGCCACCATGGGGCGCAACGACAAATCCGAGCGCTCGCAGGACGTTCGTTGCGTCTCCTCGTCCTCGTTTATGAACGCGATCTCCAGCTCGTGCTCCGCACCCTCAGAGATGCTCGCCTCGAACGACGCAACGAGATGAAATCCGGGAAAGGGAATTGGTGACTGATTTGGCTGGCACATCACCCGGTCAAAAATTCCGACGATCGTCGGCTTGCTGCTGGCATCGACGGTCGCGAAGTCAGCGAGATGCGAGAATCGGAGTTCCATCGGCCTTGATTCCCGGGTGGCTACTTGAAGGTTCAGCGAAGGAACTGCGGCGACTGAATATGTGCTGCAACTGCGCCGTTCGCGGACATCAATTGATGATCGGTGTCATCATTGCAGTGCAGGTGCCGGAACCGGACTGACCACGGGCATCTCGTCATCTGGCTCGTATAAGAACACAAACAGTGATTCGTTCGTCGCTGCGATCAGCCCGGCAGTGAGAAGCCTCGGTCGATATCATCCCGCAACTGCATCATTGCCGACCGGGCCCATAACGCCCGATCCTTGTCGCGTAGCGACAACGGTCCGTCGACCGCTGCGTGGACCGCTGCTCGATAGCGCACGAACCCGTCCCAGATCCGATCTTCGCGCGTTTCATCACCAAGCGTGTGAAAGGCGCTGAGTTCGCCACAGGCGCGTACGTCATACACCGTGAACTCATCGGGCCAGAGCACAGTCAGTAACGCAGACGCCATGGGTAACAGAAAGTCCCACTTCTGCATCAAAATGTGCAGACGATCCCGTGCCGATGCCGCATCGAAAAGTGACCTGGTGAGATCACGAACGATCAGTTCAAGTTCGATGCGTCCGCCCGGATCCATTTTCTGGAGACGTCTCGCGATCTTCGACTTGGCGCGATTCGCCTTCCAGATCTCGATCGAGAAGAAATCGAACGCACCAATCGACCCCTCCATGTGGAAGGTCTCGTGAACGTCTACGAACAGGTAGCCTTCCAGGTCGTAATACCTGAGCGGCTCCGGAAAATCACCGCCGTCAAATACTCCGCTCACACCCGAAACACCTTCATCACCTCATCCCCCAGGTGATTGATCACCTTCACCGCAATCCGCCCACCCTTCGGCTTC
>JANMWU010000590.1:0-16857 GCA_031380785.1 Gemmatimonadaceae bacterium | reverse complement strand
GCTGCAGCCTCGGCGGGACGTTGGCTTTCGGTGAGGTGTCACCGAGCTGCACGAGTTGCACGCGCGCGATCGGATATGGCAGCCCGCGCTGCACCGCGTTGAAGTCCAGCGAGCGCATGATCTTCGGGCTTACGACACCGGCGGCGTTGGCCGCGATGGTTGCGGCGGGGAGTGCGAATGCGATGACGGTGGCAGTATCGGGCTCGCGCCATTTCGCGCGGTCGACGTCCTTGCCGTCGGGCGAATACACCCAGCCGCGATTGATCAGGTATGCGGTATCACCTCCGGCGATGCGCAGCGGTGTGAGTAGATTCACGCCCGGTGAGCCGCCGCGGATGCGCTGTGTGATGACGATCTCGTTCGCGTAATCGAACACGCCTGTGAGCTGGACGCGGCGATAGCGCATGGCGGCGCTGTCGTGCGGGAGCTGGTCGATCGGCACCGGCGGCGATGCAATGTGCGACGCCACTTCGGCGTTCAATCCGCGTCGCCAGGTCAGGCGATCGAGTTGCCAGATGCCGAAGCGGAAGAAAAGTGCGGCGAGCGTAATCGAAATGATGCAGAACACGATGACGCGCGGTCGAAGCCGGGCGTCGGTGGTGTCGATTTGATTGTTCATGCGCGAATCTGTACTGCTAGAACAGCGTCATCTGTTCGCCCAATTGGTCTGGCGTGACAGGCGTCTGGCCGAGCAGGCGTTGCAGTTGACGGACACTTTCGGGGCTGTGGCCTGAGAAGTGGTTGTTGACGAAACCGTAGATCGTTTTCACGCGGGTCTGAAGGCCTTTGATGGCGGTGGCCCAGGCATTGAGCTCGCGGGTGCGATCGACCTGGATGTGGCTGTAGTCAGTGAAATCGCGATTCGGTCCCATCCAGCGCAGGTATGCGGTGGGCGATGTCGGATTCTCGGCCAGGGCCAGCATCTGCTTGCGCGGGATCCAGCGGGCATCGGTGAGCGTCAGCGCGACTTTGTATTCCTTGAGCAGCGCGATGACGCCCTCGTTGATCCAGCCGCGCTGGCGGAATTCGATGGCGAAGGCGATCTCTTTTGTGGGCAATGTCGGAAGGAACGCGGCCAGTGCCGGGAGTTCAGCGGGCGAGAAATCCGGTCCGAGCTGGATCAGGACAATGCCAAGCTTTGCTTCGAGTTCCCGGGCGCGATCGAGGAACAGCGCGGTGAGGTCAGCGGACTCGCGCAGCCTGTTGTCGTGCGTGATTTCCTGCGGAAGTTTGAGGGCGAACTTGAAGCCCTCGGGCACTTTGTTGGCCCATCCACGGACGCTGCGCACTGACGGAATGGCGTAGAAGGTCGAGTCGATCTCAACCGTCGGGAACGCGCGGGAATAGACGCCGAGGTAATCGGGCGCTTTCGTGCCGGACGGATAGAACGCGCCGACCCATGCGTCGTAATTCCAGCCCTGTGTGCCGAGCCGGATCGTGGCTGCCATGGAGCAAAGGTCGCAGGCGGGGGGAGAGGAGCCAAGTGGCGGCAGGCTTTATGCTGAATACTCCTCGAAGTTCCGTGGAATATAGCGCCTGTAAAGACACATCATCAGCGCATTATCGATACGTTTCATAGAATCCTATGCCCTCGCCAGACAGCGCGACGCCGCCAATCCGCCCCGCCAGACGGGCTCGGCCTTTCATCTGGAGAAACCACGGAGTCTCCAGCTGGCGCGCGTATGCGCCTTCACCGCGATCCACCAGGCCCGCGCGCGTGTCCGATGCCACCGCATCATCGATTGTCAGAGACAAGTCCAGCGTGTCGGTTCCGCGCACATCAAACATTCGCGCTGTCGACGGGCGGCGACCCGGTCCGGCGAGCGCGCGCGAATCATCGTAGGAAATCGTCCGCGGACGGAATACAGCGCGAAAGCCCAGCGAATCAACGACATACACGAAGAGCGGCGCCTCCACCATGTTCGATGAAGTCGGCGCACGCACACGTCCATACAGAATTGTGTACGCGCCCGCCCGTGCGGCGCCCCAGTCCCACGTCACGCCCTGCCACGTGCCCCAGTTGTGATCATGGTACGCCTGTGCGCGGTCGAACTGTTCACAGCGCGATGCGGCGCAGATTGAGCCGGTGGCCGAGGCGCGCAGTCCGAGCACCGCGTAGCCGGACGGTGCATCGCCGCCAAGCAGTGTTGCGCCAGGGAAGTACGCGCGTGGCGATGGCGTGACATCGAGATCGAGCCGCAGCGTCTCGCGGCTGCCATGCTCCGACCGCGCGACGCCGTGAATCACGTAGTGTCCGTCCGCTGCGACCCGCACACCGCCCGCATCACCGAATTCCAGATCCGCATCGCGCGTGCTGAAGCGGACATCAGCCGCCGCCACTGGCATCACATAGCGCCGCGCCGGCTTGCCTGTTTCGTGCGTGGTGACGAGCAGTTGCCCGCCCCACCGTCCACGCGGCACGGCGCCGCCGACGATGTACGTGATGAACCACCAGCGGTTCGTGTCGGCGGACAGCACGTTGAAATAGTGCCACTCACCCCAGCTCTCAGGTGCGGCAGTCTCGCGCGGCGGAAGATGAAAATGGTCGGCGTCGTGCCGCAGCTCGGCGAGCGTTGGTGCAACCCAGCGTCGATCACCGGCATCGTTGCGCCACGCACCTTGAGTGAGCGGCGCCGGCGCGCCGACGTCGCGCGTTGCATCGGGGATTTCACCGGACGCGCGCACCGGCATTTCACGCCCATCGCGACCTGTGACGTACAGCAGCTTCGACTCGATCTGCGGCGCCACCGCGCGCACATCGGTCGCCTGCCGCGGTGAGGCGAGCAGCTGCTGATAGAGGAATCGCGCATTCGTGATCGAGAAGAACATGCCGCCTACGCCGCCGGTTTTCATGACTTCGACATCGAGGCCTTCAGGCAGTACCGTGACGTCGCCGCCACCAACCAGTTTTTCGTCGCTGGCCTGCGCGATCATCGCGTCGCCCACCGACAGCAGCACGATCATGACCGCAACGCCCAACCCGTACCCGGCCAGCAGAAACAGCGTACGCAGTTTGCGGAAGCCAAGATTTCTGAGCGCCAGCTGCCAGATCACGACGCCTCACCTGCCACCACGCTCCCATCGCGCATCTGAATCCGACGCGTCGCGGCCTCGGCCATCTGCGCGTCATGCGTGACGACAACAATCGTCGTGCCATCACTATTCAGGCGCCGGAACAGCTCGATCATGTCGCGGCCCGTGGCTGCATCGAGCTCACCGGTCGGTTCATCGGCCAGCAACAGCGCCGGACGATTGGCGAGTGCGCGTGCGATCGCGACACGCTGCTGTTCGCCGCCACTGAGCTGCGATGGCCGATGCCCGCTGCGCTCCGCCAGGCCGACATAGCCAAGTAATTCCTTCGCGCGCGCCATCCGCACGTTGCGCACAACCTTCGCCTCGGCCATCGGCAGTTCGATATTTTCGGCCGCCGTCAGCGCGGGCATCAGATAAAATCGCTGAAAGACGAACCCGATGCGGCGAAGCCGGAATGCAGTCGCCGCCGCGTCGTCGAGTTTGTCGATGCGTTCGCCACCAATCGTCAGTGTACCAGCATCGGGTGTATCAACCGCACCGAGCAGATTCAGCAGCGTGCTCTTGCCGCATCCCGACGGTCCGACGATCGCGAGCCATTCGCCGTCCTCGACATCGAAGCTCACGCCACGCAGCGCGTGCACGGCGCCGCTGCCCATGCTGTAGTCACGCGCCAGATCGCGCGCCTGCACAAGCGCGCTCACGCCACCGCCTCGCGCCTGAGTGTGACGGCAATCGGCAGCGACGCAGCGCGCCACGCGGGATAGATGCCGGCCAGCACGCCGGCGGTCGCGAGAAGGCCAAGCGCGATGCCGGCGTCGTACGGCTGAAACACGAAGAAGCGAAAGGTGGAAGGCATGCCGGGGAAGTCGGCCAGAATGCGCTCGAGCCACCGCGCAGTCACGAGACCGATCAGCATTCCGGCGATCGCGCCGACCCCGCTCAGCACCAGCCCTTCAGTCACGACCTGTAACACGACGCTCTGCTTTGCCACACCGATCGCACGCAGCACGGCGATCTCGCCGGCGCGCTCATTCACGCCGATCGTGATCAGCGTGGTCACGAGCAGAATTCCGACCCCAAGCGAGATGCTGCCGAGTACCAGTGCGAGCTGCCGGAAATACGCCAGCCGCTGTTCGACCTGCGCGGTGGCGCCTTCGAGCGAAATAGCCGACACGCGCGCGCTCACCTGCTGAATGCGCGCGCGCACCACTTCCAGGTCAACCCCAGGCGCGGCCTTCACCATCAGCAACGATGCGTGATCATGGCGTGCACTTCCGCCCATTGCCTGAAGGACGGGGAGCCGCATGGCAATGGTGGGCTGTGTCGTCGCCGTGTAGAAGAATCGCGCGACGCCGGCGATTCTGAATTGTCGTTCGCCAACCACCGTGCGCAGCTGCGGATCGTAACCAACCGCGAGCGTCACGCTGTCGCCGATCGCATGTTGCGTGAGCGCGAGCCAGCGATCGTTTACGACCACACTGCTGGAATCACTGACGTCAGCGCCGCGCAGCAGTTCGTAGTCGCCCTGCACGCGTGGATCGATGCCGAGGGCGAAGGCCGAGATAGTTGTGTCGCGAACTGCAGTCTGCGCCTGGGCGCCCAGCACCGGACTGACAGCGATCACGCCAGGAAGCTGCGAGATCGCGCGCACCAGTGTGCCGACGCTATCGATTGTCGCGTCACTGTCGAATGGCAGCGTGCCTTTTGGCGCCACGCGCAGCTGATAGCCACGCAGCAGCAGAAACCCCTGAAAGTTTTCACGCATGCCGCTTGACAGCATCACCATGTCCAGCAACAGTGCGGCCGACACAGCGATACCAAATGCTGCCAGCACTGTGCGCGCGCGATGTCGCAGCAACGCGAGCAATGCCATGCGGAACGGCATCAGCGACCGAGCAGCGCGAGCGCCGGCACACCGACGAGTCGCCGGGCCGCGACCCAGCCTGCTACCACTCCGAGCACCACTGACAGGCCGCAGGCAAGCAACACCGTGTCTGTCGTGACCAGTGTGAACGCCAGCGTAGTGCGATGCACGCCCTGAAAATGCCAGTTCACCAGCCACGCCATCACAATGCCCACCACAACACCGACTACGGAGCCGAGCAACGCGATGATTCCCGCTTCGAGCACCACCGACTTCACGATCGTGGCGGCGGAGATTCCCATCATGCGAAGCGCCGCCACATCACGACGCCGCTCGTCGATCTTGAGCAGCAGGATGCAGAGCAGGAATGCAGCGCTGGCGACAATCGTGATCACGCCGATCGCGCGATGAAAGCGGCGCACGACCTGAAAGGTTCGACTGGTGCGCACCGCAATCTCAGCACTCGGCCATGCGTGAAAGCCGAACGCCGCGTTGTTGATCGTCGTCAGGAGTCTGGCGCGCGATGAATCGCCGGCTGACCGGATCGCGAACCGATCGACGCGATCACCGTATCCGATCAGTCGCTGCAGATGGTCGAGATGCAGACGCGCGCGATACTCCGGGCGTGCCACTTCACTGGGATCGGCGCGACGTGCGAGCAGCGCGCTGACGACAGCGCGTTCGGCCGCAGGGTCATTCGGTGCCGCCGATATCCGCACTGTGTCACCGAGCTTCAGTCCGGCGTCCGTCGCAAGTCGTGCGTCAAGCGCAATCGAGCGTATGACAGGAGAGCGAGTGGGAGCCGAGTCGATGACCTGCGCCCCGACAAACTGCGCGAACCAGAGGGCGCCAATGATGGCGCCGACCCACACACGCATCAGGTGGCGGTGGGCGCAGCGATACGGACAGCGCGGGCGGCGGTGGGTCCGATCTGACGCAGCGAACGTCCGACCATGACCTCGATCGGACCATCGTACGGGGCGCGAGAATGCACGACAATCATGGCACCAGGCCGCAGTTCGAGTTCACCGAGGTAACGCAGCATCACCGCATCCTTGTCGTTAACGCTCATCACGGTGCCGCTGGTGCCAACCGGCCAGTCAGCGAGCGTGGCATGACGCGTTTCATCTACCGTGCCGTCACGCGACGGGATCGGGGCACCGTGCGGATCGAACATCGGATCGCCCAGTGCGTGCGCCATACGATCGATGAGCGTGTCGGACGCTGCGTGCTCGAGCTGTTCCGCCTCAGCATGCACATTGTCCCAGGGCACGCCGAGTACCGTGGCGAGGTACGACTCGAGCACGCGATGGCGGCGAAGTGTGCGAAGGGCAGCGATACGGCCGGCGGCGGTAAGACGCGCACCGCGATACGGCTCGTGCTCGAGCAAACCCTGCGATGCGAGTCGCCGCACCATGCCACTGACGCTCGCCGGCGCCAGCTCCAGACGCTCCGCGAGTGCGTTGGTGGTGGCCGCGTCTCCGCCAAGCTGAATGGCGTAGACCGCCTTCAGGTAATCTTCGACCGGCGCAGTGAGCGGCGCCGCCAATGATTTTGTGTCGGTCATCGTGCCGCGCGAGTGGGAGCGGTAGACGATGCGCCACGAACCAGCAGCACCGGAACCATCGAACGGTGGCGCACCTGATGGGCAACGCTGCCGCGCACCATATCGTTCAGAAAGCCGTGGCCGTGCGTCGCCATCGCGATCAGGTCGCACGATTCGCGCTCGGCGGCGGCGCAGATTTCGTCCGCCGGATCGCCCGACGCGAGGACAGAATCGACGTCCAGCGTGTCGCCTGAAAGTTCAGCCGCGCACTTGTCGAGGTAGGCGCGGTCGTCGCGCATCTCTTCGGACTCGCGAAGCTTGAGTGACTGAATGTTGCGAGCTGCGAACCCGTCGGCGACGTGAATGAGCGTCACTTTCGACTGACACAGTGACGCCAGCGTACGGACGTGGCGCAGTATTGCGTCATCGTACGGCGAGTTTTCGAGTGGCACGAGTACATGTCGATACATGGTCACCGCAGCCAGTCGCCAATAACCTGAAACAACAACCATGCGTTGAGCACCGCAATCACCAGAGCCACGGTCCATGCCAGCGCCGTGAGCCAGCGGGCATTCACGAACTCACCCATCTTGGCGCGGTCGGACGTGAACATCACCAGTGGAAACACCGCGAAGGAAAGCTGCAGGCTGAGTATCACCTGACTGAGAACGAGGAGCCGGGATGTGCCGTGGGCGCCGTACAAGATACTGACCACCACGGCCGGGACAATCGCGATGGAGCGCGTGATCAGTCGCCGCACCCATGGTTGCAGACGAAGGTTGAGAAAGCCTTCCATGACGATCTGTCCGGCCAGCGTACCGGTCAGTGTGGAGTTCTGTCCTGATGCCAGCAGCGCCAGTGCAAAGACAGTGCTGGCACCCGCGCCAAGCAGCGGCGTGAGCAGCTTCCACGCATCCTGGATTTCGGCGACGCCGCTGTGGCCTGAGGTGTGGAAGGTTGCGCCGGCGACGATGAGAATGGCGGCGTTGATTGCCAGTGCGAATGTGAGCGCGATGGTGGAATCGGCGAATGCATATCGCACCGCCTCGCGCTTCCCTTCTGATGTTTCCTCGTACTTCCGCGTCTGCACGATGCTCGAGTGCAGGTAGAGATTGTGCGGCATGACGGTCGCGCCGAGTATGCCGATGGCGATATAGAGCATATCGCGGTTGGTGGCGATCTCGGTGCCTGGAATGAGGCCGCGCATGACCGCAGGGACGTCGGGGCGCGACAGAATGAGTTCGAACAGGAAGCAGACGCCGACGATGAAAACCAGCGCGATCACCATCGATTCGAGCAGCCGGAATCCCTTGCCCTGCAGCCAGAGCACGATCAGGACGTCAAGTGCCGTGAGCACGACGCCGACGGGAAGTGACAGGCCGAAGAGCAGCTGGAGGGCGATGGCCGTGCCGATCACTTCGGCCAGATCGCAGGCGGCGATCGCCAGTTCGGCGATGACCCAGAGCGAGAACGCCATCCGCTTCGGGTAGGCGTCGCGGCAGGCCTGGGCCAGATCGCGTCCTGTGACGATGCCCAGCTTGGAGGCCAGTCCCTGCAGCAGCACCGCCATCAGGTTGCTGAGCAGGATCACGTAGAGGAGCGAATAGCCGAATTGTGCGCCGCCGGCGAGATCGGTGGCCCAGTTGCCCGGGTCCATGTATCCGACGGCGACGAGGTACCCCGGTCCGCCGAATGAGAGGAGCTTCCGGAACCAGTTCCCGCGCGAAACCGGCACCGACCGATAGGCCTCGGCAAGCGACGGCGCCTCACGGGTCCGCCGCCAGCCGGGGATGGAGCCGGCAACCCGGTTGGCTCGGACCTCCGGCTCTCCGGGGTCAATGGGCGCGATCGGTGTACGGTTTGGGACAGACATAGCAGTGCTGCGAGTCAGGCCGAAGAAGTGATTTCGTATATCCTAAACTCTTTTGGCGCGCGAACGCAACACGCGGAGCGCGAAACGACCAGAAGAGCGGCCGTAGAGGGAGTTTCGGACCCGACGCCCTCAGGTTTTCATCTGACGCACCAGCCCGCCTTAACGTCGAGACTGGCAGGGAGTCTGCCCTGATGTCCCACGACGACGCGATCACAATCGCCGCCGACTCTCCCAGACCCGCTGACCCAGGACCGGACCATGACCACGAAGACACTGCTGCGCGCCGCCACTGCGCTGACCATCGCCGCTGTTTTTACTGCGTGCGGTGACAATGCGAACGCCCCGACCGATGCCGGAGTCTCAGCATCCGTCTCCAACGCCACGACGCTCGATGTGGCCACCGTCGCCGGCGATGCTGCGACCGAAGATGTGGAAACGATCAGGGTGAATCGCGGCGCGTTCGGACTCGCGACCCTCGATTTCGAGCGCTTCGCACGCTGGGAATCGTGCCCGTACGACGCCACCGCCAAGCGCTTCGTCTGCGCTGACAAGGTCCGCGGCCCGTTCACGGCGACCCGCAGCTATGCCTACTTCGATTCGACCGGCGCCGCGCAGAGCGCGTACAGCGCAACCGCAACTGGCGCGGCAAACTTCAAGTGGTCGCTTGCCGGCACCATCACGCGCGAAAAGTGGAGCGGCACCGTGTCGCGCAACCGCGACATTACCATCTCGGGCCTGCTCGGCGCCAACAAGAGCGTCACAGTGAACGGCACCGGCGCAACCGAAAAGCAGCGCACGCAGTTCCTGCGTGACAGCGCCGGCCCGAACGGCCTCACCCGCGCATACGATCTCGAAGCGTCACTGGCGATCGCGAATGTGATCACGCCTGCCATCCACATGCCGGACGCATGGCCGGCCAGTGGCACCATCACCCGCAACTATAAGGTGACGCGCACCGACGCCACGAATGGCACGACTGTCACCACACGCAATTCAGTCGTCACCTTCAACGGCACACAGTTCGCCGACCTGGTTGTGAACGGCAAGGCGTTCACGCTCGATCTCGCCACCGGCAAGGTTACCGTCAAGGCAACCGCCGGCTGATCCTCGCAGAAATACAAACCCGCCCCGCATCGACGCTGATGCGGGGCGGGTTTGTGTTTCCAACCACGGTTCACCGTCGCGAATTCCGTCAGCGAACGCCAACCGCGCTGAACCCCCTCACACGCCCACCGACACCGCCAGCAGTTGCGTCACGATCCGCTCCGTCATCCCCCACACGACATCGGCACCCCACTGGTACGCCGGAAACTGCATCCGCGAACCGCCACGCTCAAAAGCATGCTCCGTCGCCCGCGCTGGATCCCGTAACTCACACAGCGGCATCCAGAACACCGAATGCACCTCCGCGTTCGGCACCAACACCACTTCGCGCAACAGCGCAAACACAAACGGCCGCACGGCTATCGACGGCAATGACGCCGCCCGCGGTCTCAGATCGTCCAGCACGCCGATCAGTTGTGCATCGTGATCGAGATCCAGCGACAACTCCTCTCGCGTCTCCCGCCGCACCGTCACGTCCAGCGTCACATCCGCCGCATCCCGTCGCCCGCCCGGAAACGCGACGTGCCCGCTCCACGGATCGCCCTCGCGCTCGGCGCGCCGGATGAACAGCAGCTCCGCATCCTCAGGCGCCACACCGCGCAACACCAGCGCCACCGACGCCCATCGCAGCCCGTCCTCCTCCACCTCCTCCAGCCGCACCCGCCCGTTCAGCCTCACCCGCAGTTCATCCATCATCTGCCACGCTCACCACGCCACCAATCATCCCGCAACCTCTCCACCAGCATCAACCCATCCTCTGAATCCGCCGGACATCGACGACACATTCAGATACCCCATTGCACTCAGCGACTCCGCCGCCAGCGCCGACCGATTGCCGCTCGCGCAATACAGAATCACCGTCGCCTCCCGCGGAATGGCTGCATCGATCTTGCTCTCGATGGTGCCGCGCGACATATGCACCGCACCGTCCGCATGACCAAGATTCCACTCGCGATCCTCGCGCACATCGATCAGCACCACACCGGAATCCGACGCGCGCTTCGCCATCGCTTCCGCCGGCGTCACCTGCGTTATCCGCGTCTTCGCGTCCGCGAACATCTCCGCCGCTGTTTTCATCCGAAGCCCCTCTTCAGTTGGTGAGTGCCGACGGGAACGACCCGGCAACGGTCAGCGAACGACCTTCGACATCGAGTACCGCCGCAGCACCGAGCGGCAACGTCCACTGATCGGCAATATGGCCGATCGGCAGGTTCGACAGACACGGCACATTTAACCGCTGCGCAAGCTCTTCCACCAACTCCCCGATCGTCAGCGCATCCTCGCTCTCGTCCGCCGGCACCTGCGTGAACTGCCCTACCGCAAGTCCGACACAGCCGCGAAACACCTCGGCCTGTTCGAGCTGCCGCAACATTCGATCGACGCGATACGACGCCTCACCGATGTCCTCCAACACGACGATCGCGCCATCGCCCACCATCGCATCGCGCGTTCCGCACACCGCCGCCAGCAGCGACAGATTCCCGCCCGCCAGCCGGCCCTCGACACAGCCGCCGCGCACGCGATGCGCATCGTTCCACACGCCACACGGCTCGCCACTCCGCAACACCGCCGACCGCACACTCACTTCACTCATCGCCGGCATCACTGCTCGTGCCGTATGGCTGTGAAACGTCACCACGCCAGCCCGCGCCGCCACCGCACAGTGCAACGCGGTCACATCGGAATATCCGATCACAGCTTTCGGCCGCTCCGCAAACTTTGCCAGCGACACCGCAGGCAGAATGCGCGTCATCCCATACCCGCCCCGCACGCACCACACTCCATCGATCGAATCATCATCCAGCGCCCACTGCAGGTCCCGCAACCGCTCGGCATCGCTCCCGGCCAGATACCCCCGCCGCTGCAACACCGACAACCCACGCACGGGCTCCCATCCGCACACCCTCACATGCCCCTCCGCGCGCTCCACATCCTCCGCCCCACGCAACGGACCTGACCCGCACACGAGCGCCACCCGGGCTCCCGCACCCAACAACTCCGGCCATCGCACTTTCGATGATACACGCATATTCGGGATGCTAAGGGTTCGACCGGTGGATGCTACTGTCGCGCCATGCTCACCACGCGCGCCGCACACCGCCTCCTCGCCGATTGCGCAGCCGCCCCGGGCCGACTCGCACTCGTGCGCGCACTCGGCTTCACATCCGCCCCGCACCCACTCACGCAGCGACCGCTCGCCGCACTGGGATTCACCGACCACGCAACCGATCTGCGCGTGTCACGAATTACACGCGATGACTCAGCCGCACTCCTGCTCATCGAACACGCCCACACCTCGCACTGGCGCGAAACGCTGCGCAGAACGGCCACTCACCTCGATCGTCTCACCGACGCCCGACGCTGGCTCATCCTCATTCACTGCAGCAACAACGGTCCGCTCGCCATCGCAACCTGGCTCAGCGCACCACGCGGACCGCGACTCGCCGTCCTCACCACAACGCCATCCGACATCCTCGATTCGGACGCACAAACGGTCGCCGCCCTCGCCGCCGCATGGAACCCGGACCCGACACTGACCTGTCTCCGCTGGCACGACCTGCTGGGCCGACATGCAGTTGGCCGACGCTTCTTCCGCGCCCTGGAAACTCACGTCACCGACATCGCGCACGCATGGCCGGATCGCGTCCACCACGATGATCGACGCACCCTCGCTCTCATCCACGTCGCACGACTGCTCTTCCTCAAGTTCCTTGAAACAAAGGGCTGGCTCGATAACGATCGCACCTTCCTCGCCCGACACACTGAATCGGTCCTCGACTCAGGCGGCCGACTCTGGCAACGCCTCTTCGCACCGCTCACCTTCGGCACCCTCAATACTCCCCGACGCCATCGCGCCGAAACCGCCCGCGCATTCGGTGATATCCCGTTCCTCAACGGCGGCCTCTTCGCCTGCTCCGCCACCGAAAAACGCGCCCGCCGCCCGCCCATCCGCGACGATCTCCTCGCTCCACTCTGCCTCGATACACTCGCCCGATTCCGCTTCACCGCCCGCGAAGATACCCGCTCATGGTCGGAAGCGGCCATCGATCCGGATCTGCTGGGCCGCACTTTCGAAGCACTCATGGACGCCGATCAACGACGCGGCTCCGGCACCTTCTACACGCCGGCGTCACTGGTCGCATCGCTCGTCGATGACGCACTGCAACACACAATTCGTCACCACCACGACACCACCGGCGCCGCACTCAGCGGCCTCGAACTTCCACCGCACGACACACAGGCCCTCCTCGCCGCCCTCGACAACATCCGCGTCCTCGATCCCGCCTGCGGCTCGGGCAGCATTCTCGTCGCCACACTCGAACGCCTCGCCAGCCTCCGCGCACAGCTGGGCGATCCGCGAACGATCGCTGAACTGCGACGCCACGTCCTCACGCACTCGATCTTCGGCGTCGATATCGAACCCATGGCCGTCTGGCTCTGCGAACTCCGCCTCTGGCTCTCGGTCGTCATCGATGACGATACCGCGCACGCCCATCACATCACGCCACTCCCCAATCTCGATCACCACATCCGCATCGGCGACGCACTGGGCAACGATGCGTTCGATCAGCACACACTGATTCACTCTGCCCGCATCACTGAACTTCGGCACCGCTACGCCCGAAGCTCCGGCACCCGCAAACTGACCTGCGCCGCCAGAATCGAGTTCGCCGAACGCGACGCCGCACGACAGATAGCGGCCCACACCATCGCCACGCTCCACAACGAACGCCGCGATCTGCTGCAACTCGCCCGCGCCCGCACCCTCTTCGGCACCCGACAAGGCCTCGTCGCTGCACCTCGACGCCGACTCGCCACAGTGCGCGAACTGATACGACAACACCGACGCACTGTACGAAAACTCGACGACGGCGGACCGGTGGACTTCGACTTCCGCTCCCACTTCAGCGACGCCGCCGACGCCGGCGGATTCGACCTCGTCATCGGCAATCCGCCGTGGGTGCGATCTCACCACCTCGACGCCGCCACTCGCGCCAATCTCCGCCAGCGATTCCGCGCCATCACCAGCCACACCACCGCCAGCACCGCCTTCGGCGTACAAACCGATATCGCCATCCCATTCACCCAACGGGGTCTCGAACTCACACGACCACTCGGCATTCTCGCATTCCTCCTCCCGGCAAAACTCTGGCGCTCCGTCGCCGCCGGTGCACTCCGTCAACACCTGCTCCAACACGCCACACCACTCCACCTCCGCGATCACTCCGCCAACGCCGGCGGATTCTCCGCCGCCGTCTACCCATCCGCCATCGTCGTCCAACGCATAACTCCACACGCGGAAAACCCTCCCATGAACACCGGCGACGTTGAATGCCACACCACCGACGCACTCGGCAGACCGCATCACTTCAAGGTCAGCGCCAGCGACCTCGCGGCCACGTCACACCCCGGCGCGCCATGGCGGATCGTTCCAGACGACGTGCGACACTCGGCCGATGCGATCACGCTCGCCGGCACACGCTGGACGGATTCCATCCTCCCCTCACCATCGCTCGGCATAAAAACCGGGTGCAACGACGCGTTCCTCATCACGGATAGCGATGTGCCACACGCGCTCCGACCCTGGACACGACCCGTCCTCCGCGGCGATCACGTCCGCGCCTGGAATGCCGCGGCAAGCGGTACCGCCATCGTCATTCCATGCGACACCGACGGCCGCACTCTCGCACGCCTCACCCCACCTCTCGCGCGACACTTTGCACCGCATGAGCGCGCGCTCACAGCACGAACCGATCTGCGCCCGCGCGAACCGTGGTGGTCAATCTTCCGCACCGACCTCCTCGCATCCGCCGGATGGCGCGTCGTCTGGGCCGATATCGGAAAGACACTGCGCGCCATGGTCCTGCCACCACACTGCGAGTTCGTCCCCCTGAACACCTGCTACGGCGTACGACTCCACGATCCGGTCGACGCCCACGCACTTGCCGCACTCCTGAACGCACCAACCACCACTGCCTGGCTCTCCCTCGTCGCCGAACCGGCACGTGGCGGCTATCACCGATTCCTCGGCTGGACTGTCCTCGCACTCCCATTGCCCAACTGGCAACGCGCCCGCGAAATCCTTGCGCCTATCGCAGCCCGCGCACGTCGCGGTGATTCCATCAACATCGAATTGCTGCACAACGCCACTCTCGAGACCTACCAGATCGCGCACAGCCAAGTCGCACCACTCCTCGCCTGGAGCGGCGAAACACTCCGATCACCAATCGCCACACGAACGCGCGCCGCATCATGAGTGCCCACCACGCACTCGTCCAATACCTCGCGCAATGCGCACTCCGCACACGCGCGCTGGACTTCTGCGCCCCACCGCTCACACTCGGCAACATCACCCTCCTCCCGCACCAGATCTCCGCAGTCCGCTGGCTCAATCACCGCATCAACACGCATCGCGGAGCGCTCCTCGCCGATCCACCGGGACTCGGTAAGACCTACGTCGCACTCGCGGTCGCACACAGTCGAGGCGTCAGGCCACTCGTCATCGCGCCCGCCGGCCTGAGACAGCGATGGCTCGATGCCGCACGCGAAACACAGACGACGCTCGACTTCGTCAGCGCCGAACGACTCAGCGCACCCGCCAACCTCGCCGATATGCAACCCGCTTTCGTCATCATCGACGAAGCACACCACATCCGCACACCATCCACACGCCGCCATCAGCGAACTGCGGCACTCTGCCACCACGCCGATGTACTGCTCCTGACCGCGACGCCAATCCACAATCACACCCGCGATCTCGAACACATCACCGCCCTCTTTCACCTCCCCGCCACCCACACATCCGCACGCGCCCTGCGACAGCGCCTCACCCTGCGACGATCGCTCGCAGCAATCCAATCCGCCGGCGGCAACGTGACCGATGCGCACGCAATGCCAACCGTGCGCCAGCGACGCAACCTGCTGGTGCCAATTGCTGCATCACAGCTCCCCAGCGCCATCATGGCACTGCCGGCACTGCTCGACGCCGATGCCGAAGGCCACACGCTCCTCCAACTCGGACTGCTTCACGCGCTCCGCTCCAGCGACGCCGCCGCAGGCGAACGGATCCGGCGCCGGATCGCCATCACTCTGGCCATCGAACACGCTGCCCGCGCGCACATCGCACCCACTCCCGCCGTCACGCGTGCCTTTCGCCTGCAACTCGGCGACGTCCAACTCGCCATGCCGGAACTGCTCGGCGCATTCGACGCGTCGCTCGATCCCGCCCTCCCCGCCGCCGCCATCAGGCAGCGTGAGGCGCTCGAGGCAATGCTGCCATCGCTCACCGGCAGAGGCGATCGCGCGCGCAGCCGCGCCCTTGGACGACTTGCGCGTTGGTGCACCAGGCCAGTCGTGGCATTCACACAGTTCAACGCCACCGCCCGCGCGTTCTACCGACACCTGCGTCAGCTACCCGGCATCGGACTACTCGGCGGAACGACCGCGCAAATCACCACTGGCACGCTGCCGAGGCATGAGGTGATCGAACGACTCCTCTCGCCGCTCCTTCGCGGGCGCCACGACGCTGTTCACCTGCTGATCACCACCGATGTGCTGAGCGAAGGCCTCTCCCTCGCCGGTGTCGCCACCATAGTGCACCTCGATCTCCCCTGGACAGCCGCGCGCCTCGACCAACGGGTCGGCCGCGCGGCGCGGATCGGCGCCCCTGTCGACACCGTCAGCGTCGTGAGTCTCCCCGCACCGCTGCAGCCACAGCTCCATGACGAACTCCACCGCCTCGTCGCGCAGAAGCGGCGCCATATGGCTGTCGTCGATTCAGAGAGCGACGACGACGCAACTCTGGTGCGCACATTGCGAGCTCTCGGTCAACACACGACCAGCAGGGGGCAGCGCAAAGCATGGCTCACGCTGCGATCAAGCGGCGTGCGCACCGCCGTGACAATCGCCATCGTGCGTGTTGACCAGCGGCGCATGCTCGTCGCGGCCGATCACGCCGGTCTGCGCCGCACCCGGTTGTCCGACTGGCAGGCACTCACCACAGCGACGCGCGCGACACACGCAAGCGGCAACGTCGCCGCGCTGCGTCATGCACTGCGTGCTCGACAGGCCGACCGCGAACTCACCGCAACGATCCGTGATTCGCGCGACCCGCGGTATCGAACGCGCCGCGATTCAGACCTGCTGCTCACGCGCGTCTGGCACACCACGCGCGCCACCGACGCTCGCAATGCAACAGCCGCGCGACGCATCATGATGCATTCCACCCGACGTGCCGGCGACACACCTCCCGCCGATCCGCAATCCCTTGCCCGTGCTCGCGCAATACGTGTTTTCGCCGGTGTGACCATCCTCCCGTCAGCCTCCGCGTCATTCGCGCACGATCCGTCAGCCTAGCTCAGGCACACAGACCATCGTCATTCGCCACGAGCTCCTTCACTTCGTCGGCATCTGCGTCTCGCGCGGAGCCCGCAGCGC